>JAGRJO010000004.1 GCA_020442725.1 Lysobacterales bacterium | reverse complement strand
CAAATGCTCTGTGATATTTGCTCCTGACATCTTGTTATAAATACTTGAAATTCTGTTAGCCAAATCGTATTCATAATCAACTGATGCTCCATTGGGATAATCAATGGTTTCTGTCAATCCGGCTATGTTGTAACTCCAGTTGAATGTACCAACACCGGCGTGTGTGAGTTTTTTTAGGCGATTTAAGCCATCAAAGGTGTAATTGGTGAGCTTGTTTTCATGGTCTTTGAAAGTTTTTCTGTTGCCGTTGGGGTCATAGGAAAACTGAAAGCTGTTTCCATAACGATCGGTTTTGGAGGTCATTCTTTCCAAGTCATCAAAGCCTTGAGTTGTGGTAAAAATCTCACCATCAATAGTCTCATTAATTTGTTCAACATTGCCATTGGCATCCAGTGCATAGGTGACATTTGCACTACCATATCCTCCGCTGTAGCTTTCACTGGTTTTGCGGTTCAAAATATCATATCCGAAAGTTATTGCTGTTCCGTTGGGTAAGTTCATTGTTTCCAAATTACCATTGGGGTCGTAGGAGTATGTCACTTCTTCGCCATCAGGATAAGTCTTGGATGTTTTTCTGTTGCGGTTATCAAATTCGAAAGCAGTTTCCTTACCTTCAGCATCGGTGATGCTGGTTAGGTTATCCCGGTTGTCATAAGCATAAACCGTTTCGATGTTTTCTCCAATATTCTTAACACTTGTTAATCGATTCGCTGCATCAAAGCCAAATTCTATGCGGTTGCCTTTGGGTTTGATGATGGCTGTGCGATTGTCATTGAGGTCGTATTCATAACTTGTGGTTTCGTTATTGCCGTTGGTTATTGATGTCAGTCTTCTTCTGGCATCATATGTATTTGTTATATCGTTAGCCCCCGGGTTGTCTTGGGTGAGAGTGTCACCAAAGCCATTGGTGGTGTATTTTATCAGCTGGTTTTCAGGCAGGTTGGTTTGTTTGCGGTGATATTGACTGTTGTATTGATGAACTGTGCCATTGCCGTTGGCATCGGTTTCGGTTTGAACCAATCCTGCTGCATTGTAGTCGGTGGTCTTTTGTAACTGCCCTGCACGAGTGAAGGTCAGTTGGCGGTTGCGTTTATCGTATGTAAACTCACTGACTATGCCTTTATAATCGGTCCCTGATATTTTGTTGCCAAGGGTATCATATTCCATGGTCATTGAGAAACTGCCGGTCGTTTGCGAGGTTCTTTGATTAAGGGCGTTGACAATATATGCAGTACTCGTGCCTCTGGAGTCGGTGAATTCCAGCAAATTATTATTGCCATCTCGGTTGTAGCTTTCACTAAATTCATTTGGCCCTGTGGCTGCGGTGCGTTGTCCGAGGTTGTTCACAGAGTAGTTAATCCTGCCATTGGGGCTGGTTTCGCTGAGTAATTCATCAAAGACTGTATAGGTGTAGCTGTAGTTTCTTCCTTCGGGCTTGTTTGTGCTGATACGCTGATTGAGCGCATTGTATGTGTGTGTGGTTTCATTGCCGTTGCCATCGGTTTCGCTTAAGACATTGGAATTGCCATCATAGCTGGTAGTGCTGATGCTTCCGATACTGTCAGTTTTACTCACTACTCTGTTGAGGGCATCATAAACTGTAACAATCTCATTGCCATTTGGCCAGGTTTCTATTTCAAGATTTCCTGCCAAATCATAGTCATAGTTCCAGATAGCCGGTATTGTGGCTGTTTCGATTTTGGAACTGACTTGATTGAGGTCATTGTAGCTGTATGTGGTTTTTTTACCCTGTGGCATGATTTCCTGAATAATATTGTTATTGCCATCATAGCTGTATGTTGTTATCTCACCTTCTGCGTTGGTTGTGGACATTTTGCGGTTGGCGGCGTCAAAACTATTGGCCTGGGTCTGATTTTCAGTACTATTAAAAACAGTTTGCTCGGTGATATTGCCATTGCCATCATAAACAATTGTTCTGCCTGAACCCATTGGCCCGTTTTCACTCACAAGACGATTAAAATCATCATAGACAAACAGCGTTTCATTGCCGTTGGCATCGGTTTCACTAAGAATATTTCCCTCACCATCCACAGTCCTGCTGATTGTTGATGTAACCTCATCCCCTCCTGTTGTTGTTTCTGTCAAAAAATACCTCTGCGGATCATAACTGTAACTCGTCGTCCGATCACCTGTTGCCTCTGTCGTGGTTTCAGATAAGATATTGCCGACGCCATCGTACGAATAGGTCGTCACCTTACCCAAAGGCTCGGTCTTGGTAACAAGCCGATTGGCCAGGTCGTATTGGAATGTTGTGATGTTGTCGTTAAAATCTTTCTCACTCAATTTATTGCCGTTGGCATCATAAGTATAACTGAAAGTCTTGCTATCGGCGTTTTCAATTTGTAATAACCGACCTTGGGTGTCATATGTGTAAATTGTTGTATTGCCATTGGGGTCGGTTTCAGTTTTTATCAGTCCACCTTGCTGGTATTGGTATTGCCAGATGCGGTCGTTGAGTTGTTTTTGGGTGATACGGCTGGCCGCATCATAGGTGTACTCTGTTGTGTTGCCGTTGGCATCGGTTTCGCTGAGTTTTCTGCCTAATTTATCCCATATGGTGCTTGTTTGGTAACCCAGAGGGTTGGTCACACCGGAGAGTTGACCGTGGTTGTCATAGTGCAATATAGTGGTGTTGCTGTTGCCGTCTTTGACCGATTGTGCCAAACCTTGTGAGTTGTAGTCGTATTCGATGGTGACACCACCTTTGGTTTCGCTGAGTTTGTTGCCTTTGGCATCGAAAATGTTTTCAATTACACTACCTTTGAAATCGGTGTGACTTTCTGCTAGTGTTTTGATATAGGGTTTGGTATTGCCGGTATTGGTATAGGTGTATTGCTGGCTAATAGTGCCTATGGTTTCGGAGGTGATATTGGCATTGTCGTCATATTGATAACTCTTGACTCGGTCGTTCTCGTCTGTTTCTGATATCAGCAGGATTTCATCGCTGATTTCCCAGTCCATTGTTTTAGTGCCTGCTGGGGTTGTGATTTGTGTTGCTGCTCCGTAGTCGTTGAGTGTGTAGTTGCTGATAGTGCCGTTTTGATCAACGGTGGCTGTGTCGTTGAAGTCGTTAACTTCTACACCAAAGTTAAAACTGGTAATCCCGGCATCGGTTTCTGTGATGCTTTGGATTTGTTTGACATCTAGTGTTGTCGATGGTGGTAACCCAGATACATCAAGGTTGATGGTTATATCCTGATATTCATAACTTCTTTGGGCATTTGTGAAGTTGTCTTGCACTACAGATAGCAAATTGGATTCATAATCAAGAATGTATTCATTAGCCTTGGGTCTGTAGCTGTAGCTTTCTTTCATCTGGCAATTACCGGATATGCATTGTTGTACTGATGCTAATTGACCGTACTCATTGTATTCGAAGTTAATTTCCAGTTGTTCTGGCCCTGTTATTTGGGTTAGGACTTGTCCGCTGGTTCCGCATACATTTTGCTGACATTGAAAGGATTGGACAGTATAGTGATAGTGCAGTTTTCTATTAGTGGAGTCAGTAACGGATTTGATGATTGGGGCGTATTGCCCGGTTTGTTGCAATTGGATAGTCAGACGATTGCCGTTGGTATCTTCGATATAGTCATTCCACCAACCGCTGTTTGGATATGGGCTGTAGTGATAGTGGGTGCCATTTTTACTGTAAAAACTGTAGCTGCCATCTTCATTTTTTTCCAGTACCGAGTGGTAGCCACGCATGGGGCTGATGATACCATTAATGTTACGGAATCTTGTCATTCCACCATCTGTTCCGGTGACTACAATGACGCCACAGTCTCTTTCAATGATTCTTGACATGTAGTTGTGTGACCAGCCGTAACCTAATGGCCCCATCTCAAGGTTAGCGGCATTGCTATAGGTATGGATGAATTCAAGGTCAGTACCGGGTGCCGATATGGAGATGTTTTGTTTGGAGTATGTGAGTTCTCCGGTTGCCAAATCGACTCCTTTAACAACAGGATGACCAATAGAAAGTGTATCCATTTGGTTGACTGATGAGACAAAAACACCGCGGATATCTTCAATATCACCGGTAATAAGTGATGTGGCGGATATTCTCACCTGATAGCTGCCTTCATCCAGCACATTAAATCCTACATCGAGTTGATAAATTCCCGATGAGTAGGTGTCTTCAGCAATGGTGGTGATATTGCCGGTTGGTTCTCCATGTTCATCCAGCTTATGCAGTTCTATGGTTACATCTGATTCGGATATGAGTTCAAACTCAAAGCCGCCTTTTTCACATACCAGAGCGTCATTGAGATAAACTTCGGTGTGCTTTCTCAAAATATTGGGAATCACATCGTCGATAATTATTCCACCTCCAACCTGACCGGTGAAGGCACTGTCCAGTTGCTGAGAGCTCACTCTTCGGACAATTTTTTGACTGAAATCACCTAACGAGGCTTTATCTGACCTGATTTCAAAGTCTGTGCCCTTGTTCATGATGACTTCGACTTGATAGTCAGCTTGTGGGTTGATGGCTTCGCTGGTTTCAAAGTAGTAGTCGTAAACTCCTCCCAGTGGAAACACAAGCGGTGCTGATTCGTCTATCAGGGATTGTTCCTTGTAGATTCTGAAGGTAACTTCTTTGGGTGAGTATCCTTGCGGATAGGAGTGAGCCAGTATTCTCACCGGTTGTTTTAAACGGAAGTTTTCATCCAGTTCAAACGAGTTGGGTGTGATTGAGGTGATTTCAATTTCTGCACTCCAGATAAAGTCAGTAAGATTAATAACATCAGTCGGGTTTCCTGTGGCCTCAGGCCTTTCAAAGACCATTTCCAGATCAAAGAGGTTTAATGATGGTTCAGCAGGCAGGGTGTAATTGAATGTATCATAGCCATCTGGTATCAGGCTAATATCTAGTGTTCCCGTATTTTGCGGGTTGATATTGAGTTGCAGATTGTTTTGTGACACCGTGGGCTCAAGTATTAGGTCTCCGTGTCCATAGCTGTAGGTATCCTGAAGTTTCGAGATGTAGTATTTGCCCTGCTCAAAATAGGTCGGAAAATTGAATATCCGTCTGGGTACACTCATACTGGTACCGGGCTTTGCTGCCTCCCATAGCCCGTAAGGACCCCAATTGACTGAGCCACGATGGATTCTGACTTCAACCGGATCTAACGGTTTATAGCAGATAAAGGTTTCTTCATCAGTTACTTCTGGACCCCATTGAAACAGTTTTTGCTGAATTTGTGCTGTTGGCAGGTTGTCTGATGTCAGGGAAATCGTATAAGTTTGTTGTTGATGTGGAGATACAGGAACTATGGGAGCATAGGCACTAAATCCTTCCCAGCTGTTGCTGGAGGTGGAGACAACTGATGTCTCTGCACAATCCGGAGCCCCCAGTCCGTCTGTGCTACAGTTGTTTTGCAAGGCAATTTTGGCTTGGGAGTAAATGGGGGTGAAAGGATCTGTCACTTCATTCTGCCAATCATATATTGTGTAGAATGTATCACAAACCAGGCTTCCTTTTTGGGCGTTTGTATGATTTGTCGGTGATGTTCTGCCTACACTTTGTGACGCTGTGTCGGGTATGTTGGTAAATACTTTTTCAGCATGCAGGTTGATTCCGTTTTTATTGGTGGCATTGGTAGTGCTTATAGTAACCGGGGTATTGGCTACTACATTGCCAAACTCATCTTGGACAATATAGTACATATTTGTGCTTTCAGTACCTTGTGGAACCAGGTTGCTCGCATTTGAGCACCCATTAACACAGGTGAAATTAATTGTTGCTGCCTCATCCGGCCAGGACAGAATACTAAAATCTTCTTTTGAGGTGATGAGCCCGTAGTAAGTGGGTGTCCGGGCACTAATGTAGGTCCTTCCTACACGGTAGGGATAGAGATCAGTTACATTTTTATAAAGCAGACCAACAAAGCTGGTTTGCTGGTCTCTTTTGAAGTTGACTGTTGCAACTCCCAGATTGTTGCTGTGTGTGCTGAGACTGCTGGTGGATGTTCTGTTTCCATCTTCGGGGTCAATCAGCAAACCTGCACCATATTCAATGGTGAAAAAAACCTCTGCTCCTTCAACAGGGTTGTTGTATTGGTCAACAACTATCACAGCCAGGGGTTTTTCCAAATAAGTGTCTACGGTACCGCTTTGGAAGTTGCTGGAGTCAATGATAACAATATCAGTTACAGACAGCGGGTCGGTGTTGCTGCCTTCGCTGTAGGGGTTGATCAGGGTATTGTATATTTCGGTATTGGTCCAGCCATGTGGATCTTCGGTGGTTTGGCCACCAGCATAATATCCTGAAATAAAATAGCCGGAGTGTCCGCTGTCAGGGTCATAGATATGCCATGATGAGCCGTTCCATGTGTTAATAATGTCGCTTGTATCAGCGATAACCGCATGCCTGCCTTGCTCAAGGTGGCTGATGATTTCATCCTTGATGTATTGAGGGTGATTGCTGGATTGTAGCAGATTTTGATTTGCAGATGTCAGTTGCAGTATGGAGGCTGTTTCTGACAGTTTCCTTATGCCTGTATCTGCAGATATGGCATGAATTGCCCATTGGCTGTTAAAAATATCTGACTCTAACCATGACCCGTGTAATGATGAAAGACGATAAAAGTCATAAGCAGCTTGTGGGTCGTTGTTTCTGCTGATAGCCTCTAAACTTTTGCTGACAGCATCAATGCTAATGCCTGCAAATTGCATTGCAGTTGTCAACCCTTGAGTTTGTGTCAGAGTGTATTCCGGCGATATAATACTGATTGACGGAATCGGTTTAATTAGTGCAACATCTATAACAGATGCTAGTTCATTTTCGGCCTGATTCCAGTGATTGTTGTAGTTTTTTGCCAGATTGTGCATGATGCGAGTGGCTTTGGTTTCATCAGCATAAAGGTTGCTGTGGGTGCTATCCGGTAGATAGTGATCATTCTGTATTGAAACGGTCAATGTCAGGTAGTTTCCTGCTAGTGTGTTGCGGTTGAATGTTTCAACTCCCATCGGGCTGGTGATGCTTATTTTAAGGTTTTGCATGCTTGCCATTGGCAAGGGGGCATTGTCGGTGTCAATTTGTCTTCCATCTATTTTGACTATCGCTCTGAGATTGACCAGATAGGGTTCTACATGTGCCATTCCTCCGGCTTGATTGATAATGTTTATATCATCAACTGTGGCTCCCTGATAGGATAGACTGAGTCGTTTGCCTGCTATTTGTGGTATTGGTAATGTAACATCAAGATATTGTGAATTTTCTCCCAGTTGCAAGGTTATACTTTGCATCTGATCCTCTTGCAGTTTGGCATTTTCTCTGGTAGTGCTGATGACTTGAAACGGCAGCGAGGCAGGAATAAGTTTATACGGAGTTGTTTCCTGCCTGTGCCGGTTAAAGAAATCTTCATAATCGATGTCTGGATGGTTTTGCACAAGGTCTTGTGTCACCTGGTTTTTCCAGTACAGTAACGGGGAGCTGTTGTGTACCGTCATCAAATATTCATTAACCAGTTGATCACTATCGATTGGAAAGTTGCCATAGTCATAGCCGATGGTCTCAAGATGGTCTTGTTTGATTGCCGGTGCCAGAGGAATCCATGTTCGGTTGTGTAAATCAGCAGCTGTTCCTCGATAGCCTGAGTAGGGAATATAGGCACTCACCCATGTGTAGTGACGGTCAATTGCGGCAACTTGCCCTCCTTCAATCACCGGAGTGTGTGGAATGCCGGCACGATTCAGTGCCATCAGTACCTGATTGGGTTCATATAAACCAATTGATGCCATCGCTTCATCTATTGGTTGGCGTATCACTCCCTGTACAAATCTGGCTGGTACTTTTGAGACTCGTAACAAGGCTATAAGTAGTGCTGCCTGATCTATGTCGTTTCCTGCTTGTGATTTGAGTGTGGCTGCTGCACCCTTTTGGGCGGAACTATAGTATTCAAGCTGAATGTTTTGTCTGATATGATTGTAGATTTTTATGTAGTCATGCTCTAACTCTGCTGCCAGTTGAGATATTTCTTCGTTCAATTCAATAGTTAGGCTGTCTCCCAGATCTTCTGCTGTTGGAGGTGCCGGATTCTCATTTGCATAACTCGGTGTGATTTGCGGGGTGTATTCCAACGCGGGAGCAAAGTAGTTCGTGCCGGAGTATGGCAGTGTGCTGTTTCTTAATATTTTTGGTGTGTTTGAGATGTTTGTGCTTTTTTCAACTTGTGTCTTGTGAACTTTTTTCTGCTGCATCAGAAAATCATGCCATTTTTCTTTGCTGGCGATTTTGTTTTGGGTGTCTCCCTGCATGAGTTCAATGGTGGTTGCTGAAAAACTCGAGTTGGTCTTTTTTATCAAATCGTCAATCAGTATCAGTTTTTCCTGCACAATATTGTTTTCCAACAGAAATTGTTTTTTTGCCTTCAATTCATCTAAAAGTTTGATTTGAGATTTTCTTGCCTGTTGGTAGCTTTGTTTCAGATATTCTATCCTGCTTTGCCATTGTTGTTCTCCTGTATCCTTTTGTTCCATTTGTTTGAGTGTGTTCAGGTCTTTTAGATATTGGCTGTACTTTTTATTGAAATCCCAAAGAGTGTCGTTACCCAAGGGATGCGTCGACTTTTTTGAACCTTGCAATTGCTGTGAGTAACTTTTACTGACACCAGACATGTCTTTACCAGAAAGTAGTCCTGTCATCCATTGTTGCATTAGGTTTTGAGTTTTTTGTTTGTCTGCTGGCTCATTTTGCTGCTCTGATATTTTTTGGGCTGACAAGCCTGCGGCAATTGCCAGGGCTAAAAGCAGTGATATTTTTTTTGCTAATTTCATTTTCTTCTCCATAAGATAATTTGGCTAAGTGTCCCTAAAATAATTAGTGCTGAGGTAAACATTTGGTGGTGGTTGGTAGCTTTTACTAATTCATCTTCAAAAACATCTTCATCAGTCACTTCTATAGTTACAGTAGCTGTTGCTGTTTTTCCATACTGATCGGTAACCTGATATTCAAAACTGACCAGGCCAATATAACCTTGTTCCGGAGTATATACCAAGTTTGGCATGCTACCGGAAAGAGATCCTCTTGAGACTGAGGTCGTTTGAATATATTGTAGGTTGATTGGTGTTTCATCTGTCACTTTCAAAGTAAAACTGATCGATTCACGCGGTGTGGTAGTAATAAATTGATTTTCAGCGATAGGTGCCGCATTGATTTCAAGCATGTTATTACAACTAAATGGCTGATGCATAAACTGCGTGTCACTATTAAGAGATTTTGCAAACAGTTGTCCTTGAACCAAACCTTTATGAATAGACTCAAAATTGTTAGCGAAAATAACATCAGGATGCTTACTACTGACATGAGATTGCGTTGCCAGTATGCTTGCAGGGATAATAATATCATCAATATACAGATTTAGTGCCTGATGGAAGTTAAATATAACTCTCGAGGATATGGTTTCCAGATTTGTTAAATCTTTATATTTCAAATCAATATTTTCTCCTTCAACATTGATTATTATATATCCTTCTTCTGATAGACATTGATATGACATGCTTCGTACTGTCTCAAAGTCAGCAATAGGTATGTTATATATTTGTAGTTCATCCTGACAATTTCCTGTCAAATGAATATTGCCATCAGTAATGCTATAACTCGCATTAGATTCTTGTTCAACAAAGGCATTAGACATCAATTGCAATTGTCCGAAGCTATATGGTATGTCTATGGGCAACTGGGCATAGCTGATAATGTTGGTACCAGGTGCCATATTCTTTATTACATCTGGTGTTACCCTTATTTCCCCGGATGCCAACATATTGCCGTAGTGCAAACGACCATTTTCATAGCGAATTTGTCCTCCAGATAACAGAGAATCTTCTGCATTATCTGCTGTTAACTGTTGCCCTATTTCATATTCATTGAGATTTATGTTGGCACCTGCTGCTAACCTGCCTTCTATTGACGAATAAGAACCGGTGTAGTTCTCCAGAACCATTACATTGAATGGAGATGCTTGCTTAAACCCAAACACATTACAAGTGCCGACATTATTAAAATGGATCGTCCTGCTAACTGTTTCACTTTGGTTTCCTGCTTGATCTGTTGCTGTAAACTGAAGTGTATTTTCTCCCGAAATCAGCAAAATATTTGTAAACTGAAATTCACCTGAGTCATCACTTTGGACTGTTTGATTAATTCCGGATACACTTTGCAAATTGATGCTCGCATTGGGTTCTGTGATACCTGTAATCGTTATACCATTGACAATAATTTGCTGGTTGTCAATCAGGTTGGTAATGAGCAAATCAGGTATCGTTTTGTCGATAATAAACCGAGTCTCATGTTGGGACTGGTTTTGCACCTCATCGGTTGCAACTATAATCAACAGATAGTCTCCTTCCTGACTGATTTCGTCATTACTGTTTACATTGATACCATTAAGTTGTGAGGTGAATTGGTACTGGTTTTGGTCTGTGACATCAAAATCCAGTAATACATTATCATTGGTTATCAGTCCATCTGGTGGTGAGTTGACATTTATTTGTGGTGCTGTTGTATCTACAAAAAAGATTGTTTCTGTAGTCTCCATACGGTTATCAAAAAGATCTGTTGCCGAAAATTTGATGCTATGGTTGCCATCAGCCAGTTGTAAATTGGCTATATAATTTGCATCCGTTTTATGCACCATGTTTTGCCAATTTCCTGAGTTGTTGATTTCATATGAGACTTGCTGGATTTGAGAGTATTGATCTGTTACATCAATCGATGCTATTAAATCCGCACTATATATCTGCTGTTGTGGTTGAATTACTGCAATTTGCGGTGCTGTTGTGTCAATAGCACTAATTATTTTTTCATCCTTGATTTGCCATTCGTTGTTTATAAGGATGCTCAGCACTAGCCTGTAGTCTTCAATATCAGGAATAAAACCAAACGATGTGTTTAAGTCGATTGTTTCCAGAGGAGACATATCGGTGGTATTAATCTGGGTTTCTATCAATTGAGTGCTTGTTTGATTATAAATTTGAAGCTGAACTTGAAGCCCGCTGTGTTGATTACTATTATTATTCGTCAGCCTGTATTCAGCCAAAAGATTGTTTTCAACCGGGAATGTTTCTGACATGGTAATTTGTGCATGAATATCTACAGGTTCTATCGATATAATTTCAATAACTGAATTCGGACTCTGGTTACCGGCATCGTCTGTTGCCTGTAAGTTTATTTCGTTGTTTCCTCTTTGTAGTGGTACATCATAAAAATCAAAACTACCATCTGTTCCAGCTTGAGTATTTACCTGATAGCCTGAAATGGTCAACACTACTGTTGAACCCGGCTCTGTTGTTCCATGTATGTCTGTTTGCTGATGCTGTGTTTCTGAGCCATTGACAGGAAAATTAATATTGATTTGCGGTGCCGTGAGGTCAATACCGAAATTTATACTTTCTATACTTATATTTCCAGCTGAATCTTCTGCACGAGCCATAAGGAAGTAATTTCCTTCTTCGGTAATATCATGTGTTGCTGATATGACCGAGCTGTTTAGCAGTATCTCCGAGCTGATTAAGTTTGTATCTGATATAATTACTTCTGTTGTTACTGCATGGTTATATAGTCGGCTTTCTTCTGCTCCCGTAATTTCTATACTCGGAGAAGTTGAGTCAACTATGAAACTCAATGTTTTTTCTGTAGTGTTGCCAAAATTATCCGTAGCGGTGATTATTATCTGGTTATTACCTTCATCCAGGTTATATACAGTATGTTCATATTGATTATTGATATTATTAACATTAAAGTTATTGGGCAGACCTGTTATATTCTCTGTTGAGTGCATTTCAACGGATTCAACGGTTCCATTAATATCAGTCACAATAAACAAAATACTCATGTTTGCCGGTTTGATACTTCCTGCAAGAGGACTTATAACTTCAATAACTGGACCGGTTACATCCAGAGCCTGAATCAATTGTGTATCAAGAAGTTGTGAAGGGTTGTTGCCTGATTGACTTAAATCAGCATAAATTGCAAGAATATATGTCTCTGCATTTAGGTTTTGTGAAGGCAGTTGCATGTATTCCTCTATTGTTTGCCCTGCAGAGAGTGATACATTTTCTGTTTGTACAATGATTTCAGATTGTAAGTCTGTACTTAGCAATTTAAGTGTTACAGGAATATTGGTCAAATTTGTATTGCCTGTATTTGAAAGTCTGTAGTGAATATTAAAATCATTTCCTAAAATTATATCTGTTACAGCTTGAATCTCACCACTTATTGCCGGAATTTGTTCTTCCGCAAGCACTGTGAATGGAAGTGTTAGTATTTGTTGATAGTCGTTGGTTATCAGTTCGATTTTGAGCTGGTAGTTTCCTGTTTCCTGAGCAAACCAGAAATCATTGATAATCGCATTGAAACCGCTTGTCATTGTGGGCATGGTTCTTGTTTCTGTATGTATAATTTGCTGGTTGCTGTCAATGACTTGCCATATTAAATTTCCACTTTGGGTTGTGTTTCCGCTGGTGTAGTCTATAGCTGTGGAAAACTGAAGGTTATCGCCTTGAGTAATAAGGTTTTGCTGAATTTGTACGGCCAGTTCAAACTCTGCGTAGGATGACACAATTATATGTTCTTCCTGTTCGGATATGCGATTGCCACTGGCATCCTGTAAATTGGCTACAACTATATATGTTCCTGAAAATATATCCGACGTTTGCCAGTCAGTTTCTATTTCAATACTTTGATTGTATAGCAAATTATTTATTTGGTATGGTTCATATATTTTTACCGGAAAGCCTTGCTCATCTTTTATTGCCAGATTGATTTGTCCGTTGAATTCAAGTAGTGGATTAAATAGCTGTAAAAATATTGAGACTGGTTGTTGAGACGCAACTTGATGTGGTGCTAATGACAATAATAAGGTCGGTTCATTATTCTCCAGCACGTTGAATGTCTTGTATGCTGTATTGTTGTTCTCCTGATTTTCAGGAATTGAGTTTTCAGAGTCTGCGGATATTTGCAATATATAAGTTCCATGCATGACAATGTTGCCCAAATCCATGTAGATTGATTGAGCTTCACCGGGTTGCAAATCAACCATGTTTCTATCAGGTATGACTTCCAAAGTGACTCCCTCAGGATTAGTCAGGAAGACATTAAGCTTGGTTGCCATCGCCGGAATTGCTCCGCTATTTCTGACAGTTGCTGATGCAACAAATTGCGTTCCTGAAAGTGCAGTTTCCGGTGAAATGATGATATTTCGGGATTCCAATTGAATATCTGCAAGTTCGGTAATTTCAACATTAATCAGAATTTCTGCTGAAGGAAGTGATGTATTGTTGTTGTCATCAGTAGCTGTAACATAGATATGGTTTTCTCCGGAATTGAGCATCGTATCTGCAAATACAAAGCTTCCTGGAAAGCCGAATTTAATGACGCTATTGTTTTCAACAGCTAATATTCCGTGGTTCTCATTCCAATTGATTTGGCCCAGATCAGAGTTACTAGAGTATATGTTTTGGGTAGACTGGGTTTCGGGATTATAAATTATAATGTCACAACAACCTTGCTTGTAGGAAATATGATTGCTGTTTGGCGACATATCCACCGAATTGAGATTGTATCCCGGTAAAGATAATTCAACGATATTTTGCGTTGATATGTCATATTGATATATTAGGTTTTCTCTTTCATATATCAATTGAGTGCTGCCATTGGCAAATGTCAGAGAACTACTGTACTCAAATCCTGTTGCAATAGTTGTCAAAACTTGTGTATTGATATCATACAAGTACAGAGGAGAATCTCCGGCGTCATTTATAAATGCGACATAATCTCCATTGTCTGACCATGAGATTTGCATATTATTCGTTGCTATTGTTTCACTAAGAACAATTTCAGTTTTAGTGCTGCTTTGCACATCAAACAACCATAGCCCTTCTGTGCTTATGCCTGTATCAGGGTTATAACTTTCACCTTGATATAATATCAATTGCTCATCGGGTGATGGTACTGCACTACTTAATGTGTCTTCATTCAATAGTGTTGTTTGAGTAAGATCTGTATCAAATTTTGCCAGACTTTCTCCACCTAAGTCATCATCATAATAGATAACATAAATATGAGTTCCCTCTTTGTTCCATTTGAAGTTGAGAGTTTCAAGACGCTCGCTTTTCAACTCGTTGGTTATTATGTTTTTAATATACAAGTTTTCAAAATCATAATAGGCAAACCAGTCTCCTTTATCACTGAAAGCTGTTTGAAACATAAATCCATTGATTGAGATTCTGTTTATAGTGTAGTCGGACTCAGTTAAGAGGCTTCCTGAATACACATTGTTAACAAATAAATCTACATTGGTTCCCGGTTCGGCAGTACCAGCAATTGTTGCAATGTTTGTGTCTATCGTAATCGGATTTCCATTTGTAGTTGGAGATAAGATAACAGGCACCTCAGGAGGCAACAAATCTGAAGGTATTGCTGAAACTTCATTGGAATATGGACTTTCGTTCCCAGAACTATCTGACATGGTCACAACAAAGTAGTACCTTGTCCCGTTTTCTACATTCTGGTCATTGTAGGTGGCTTGTGTTGTATCAGCAATATGGTTATATCCTGTTGATGAGCTGAGTGAGCGGTAGACTTTATAACTATTAAACCTGGGAGATTGACTCTCATCCCAATTAAGTACCAATGACCCTCCAGATACTGGTGCCTGAATTACCAAGTTTTCAATTCCGGGAAGCTGTTGTTGCTGTATTTGAGCAAGATAGCTATTAGATGCAGGTGACAGATTGCCTGCGGTATCAACCACTTTTATGTAATAGGTGTATTCTCCGTTTGGCAGATTTGAGTCGGTATAGTTGAATACTTGTTCATTATCAATTGCAATAAGAAGTTGGCCGTTTCTGAATATCCAATATCCGGCTGTATCTGCAGATGATGAGCTGCTCCAGTTTAGTGTGACATCATTAATACCCGAAACCTGCCCGGTTAATGTTACTTCGACAGGAGGTTCAACATCTCCAATTGAGACTTCAACTGTACTACTTGCTAAACTTTCAAACCCATAGTTGTTGATGGATGTTACATGATAACTGTATATTCCATCAGTTTCGTTCAGGCTTACCGACTCTGTTGTTGCCAGTTCCTGATAATTAACAACAAATTCAGAAAGTGCAATAGATTCATACACCCCTTCTGGTGTTGTTATCAACAATCTTGCCTTGTCCGTCAAATAAGGCTTGTCAGTAGTAACAGGAATAACTGCTTGATTTATATTTTCTATTTCTTCAATAGTGACCCAACCAACCGAAGAGTGATATTGAAGCTGGAACGATGAAGGGCTGTATATATTTTGCTCAAAATCTTCATACCAATGAAATTCAACACTTGTAATCCATTTTTTATCATCAAATGTTAATTCTATAAATGTCGGGTTGTAATCTGTAATATCACTATATGATGGACTCCATACAGTTTGCGGGTCTTCATCAGAAACCCTGTCATCTGCATAGTCATTGGAGCTGGTTTGGTAACTGATACCGGACATGACTCTTGAGATTGGATAGATTGGTGTTGAATTCCTGTATGGCAAGTATCCAAATGTTGCTGTATCTGGAGCATCCCAGCTTAGTTCGCTGGTAAAATCGACTGAGTTCACCTGAAAGTTTAGCGGTATCAATGGTACAGGACTTTGCTCAATATTTATTGTTTGAATTTTACTTTTGTCTCCATTTTCTTTGATATGGGTAGCTGACAATATATTGAGATCTGGTATCAGGTCTATGGGCAGACTGTTAAAACCATAGGTGTCTGTAAGCAACATATCCGGCAATGCAGTATTGCCATTGGTATTCTGTAGAACCAACTGAATATAACCCTCCTTAGTTACACTTGAGCCAGATAGTTGGGTCTGTTGTGGCGTTAGTATCGGGGAAAATGGCTGGTTAAGGTTTATTGAGAACACTTGCAGCCCGCTCATTGTTGTAGCATCAGATGAGTTGTCAAAGTCGTCTATAGCTACAATTTTGTAACTATACTCTCCATCAGCAAGATTTGTGTCCAGATATGCTGTATCCGTAATCGGAGTGCTTGTCAATAATATGCTCTGACCATTGAAAATTCTGGTGATGTTGTACCCTTGTAAATCATTTTCACTATTGGCATCCCAGTTCAGGTTAATATCTCCCCCGTCCACACTAGCGGTGATGTTGTTAACTGGTTCCGGTGCTGTAATATCGGTATATTCGGTTGTTATCCGGGCTGGAGTGGAGTCCGTTTGGGAGCTGTAATCTGTTGCAATAGCCTGTAAATAAATATTTCCATAATTCAGACCGAGTGAAACCGGGTTCAAAGTAGTCTGAAACGGCTCTGTTGTGTCTGTTGCAAGTAACACCCAATTTGTATTGTCAGTAGAGTATGAAAAACTGATTTCTGCAATATCTAGATCATTACTGGTTGCAGAGAACAATATCGGTGATTCAAATTTTCTACCATCGTGCGGAGAAGAAATTATGGTATCAGGCACTCTGGTGTTGATTGTTTGCTGCACCGGAATGCTCAGAGAACTGTAATTACCCGTGATATCTATCGCTATCAGATGGAATGTATGTTCTCCGTCATTCAGGTTTTCTACCATTAAACTGGTATCTGTTATTGCATTTCCTATGCTTATTTCTCCTGTTCCATTTCCTGAGATGACGACCCCATTTTGCAATACCAAATATCCGGCAAGATCTGTTTCGCTATTGGCTGTCCATTGTAACAAAACCGAATTTTCTCCCTGTAATTCAGCCGTCAAGTTTAATACAACAGCCGGGGCAACATTATCAACATAAATTATTTTCTCATCTACCGAAATATTGTCGTGATTGTCTCTGGCTTCCAGCCTGATTATGTATTGCTGATTCTGAGCTAAAAAAGTGGTATCCAATGTGCCAAGCAGACCATAATTCACCGGAACTGGTGAATGAGTTATTAAAGTTCCTGGTGCTGCATTATTGATGTTTCGATAGTACAAATCGAATTGTTTGAAGTCTAGTAAACTGGTTGCATTGCCTGTAATGTCAATAACTCTGTTAACTCGCTGTTCATTAGCAGGAGTTATTATAAAAACTGTCGGCGGAGTTGTATCTATTGTGATAGAAACAGAGTTGTCTGGTTGACTGATATTCCCTGCATTATCTTGTGCAAACACCTGATAGATATATTCACCATCAGTCAGATTGATGTCTGTATATTGTGTTTGGTCAAAAATTATTTGGTTTAGACGCTCGCCATTGCGATGAATAATATACCCTGCGAAATCCTGAGAATTGACCGAATCCCATTGCAACAAGACTTGATTGCTGTTTACTATTTGTGCTGTAAGATTTGTTGGTGAAGGAGGAGGCGTATTGTCTATTGTGATACTTATTTCCGAATTGGAAATCAAACCGACCTTATCTTGTACACTAAGTTTGATTAGGTAATCTCCAGATTCCAGAGTTGATGATATAAGACCCAATTGTTCAGATGAGATACTGGTTTGCCCTATATTAATGATTTTCCATTCAGTTGTGCCTGATAATTTATAGGAAAGCGTATAAAAATCTAGGTTATCATCTGTGGCTGTACCCAAAACCTGACTATTGGCAGCAATTGTTGAGTTATTTGAAGGTTGTGAAATAAGAGAGACTGGAGCGGTTGTATCCAAAATAACTTCAACAGTCTGTTCAGATTGCCAGCCTGCTTTATCGTATGCCGTTAATCTAATAAGATATAATCCGTCATTTACCGCCAGCGATTGTTCAATATTAAAACCTGAGTCAGCTAATTCAGTTCCGGTATGTATTGTTTGCCACACCGGGTTATTTGAAACAGGTGCTATTGATATATCGTAGTAATCGAAGTTGGTATCAGTGATCTCGCCGGTTACATTTACAATAGCACTATCGCCGCCAATAACTGAGTTTGCGACCGGAGATATCAAATTGATTAACGGTGGAGTTTTGTCTATGGTATAGCTTATTGTGTTGTAAGTTGTGTTTCCAGCCAAATCTTGAGCATGAGCTACAAGTTGATATTGTGTTTCTTCCAAAGATTCCAGTGTCAGCAAGTCAAATACTCCTGTTGTCGTTGTAGATAGTACTGTAACTTCAGGACCAGAGGGGTTCAGCTTTTGGTTTGTTACCTGCATATCTAGCAGGTGTGACTCTGTAAGCGAGACTGATGCAAACCCAGTATTTTTAATAATTTGAGAGTCCGGGTTTATCCATTGTACTTGTGGCAAACTGTTATCGACTATAAATTCCAGATTCAAAGAGTAAGTATTGGCTGGATTATTTGTTTCAGTCGCTGAAATAGTAACGATATAAGTACCATCTGGCAGAACATTCAAGTCATCATCGAAACCATCAAACTCAATTAGATGTTGCTGAGGAGTAAACTGCTGATTATCAGTCAAATTTCTGACTCTATTTCCTTGTCCATCAAATATATCTACAGAAATACTTGAGTGAGTATTTAGCCCGAATGTTATTGTTGTTTTGTCTTTTACATTGTCTGCATTGGGTGAAATATATGTTGGAATTACTGAAAAGCTCCAAAATATATTTTGCTGTTCCTGTATTACCGGAGTAATCTGTGTTGCAGAAATATTGCCAACCACATCCTCTGATGTGATACGCAACGGGTATGAGCCTGGTGGTAGGCTTGTTGTGTTCCAGTCAAGTTGTAAAATATATACCTGTTGCGAACCATCATATGATAACTGTTTATTTTCATCTATCTCATTCCATGTTCCATTGTAAAGGAACTCAACCTTTAATCTTGACTCCAGATTGAACCCAGGATGTAATTCATTTATAACAACAGCTATTCTTTGTATAGCATTTAGGTTTTCTCCGTCAATAGGACTCAGGAATTCGACAACTGGTGGAGTTGTATCAATTGTTATTGGAAATTTATTTATTTGATTGTTTCCACATTCATCGGTTATTGAGATATCAATCCGGTATTCTCCGTCGACAACTGTATTGCCTTGAAAGGTTCCGTCCCATATAAATTCCACAACCTGGTTAACATCAAGTGTATTGGCGGACAAGATTCCAACAAATTGTGGTTCTTCATTATTTATATCAAACAAGTCAAGCTGAATATCCAGTCTTTCATGTGCTTCCATGTTTAACAGCCCTAAAGTATCAAATTGATTATCGGAGTTTGGTGAAAATATCAATAACTCTGAGTCAAAAGCCTCATTTATAGCTATAGTGGTGTTAACTATAGAGTCGATATGAATATCAATGCTGCTACAATAGCTTATCCCTGAGGAGTTATGAGTTTCAAGGATTAATGTAGCCTGACCGTCCATCGAAGAAATTGAAAAATCATCTGACAAATAAACAGGTGAACCTGTCGTTGACAGTTTGTCAAAACTTCTGTAGTTCTGATGGATAAGTGTATCTCCATAGACACTATGTTCTGTTAGTAGATAAATTTCTGAGCTGTACCCCAGACTGTTGCTGATACCTGCATTGATGGCAATTTGATCATTACCACATATTTTTGTTCCTGGCTGTGGATATGATATCCAGTTTGTTGTTGGCTCATGATTAATAATGACACGCTCAAATACTGATTTACTATTTCCGTTTTGATCTGTCGTAACTAACCTGAAATCGTAGTTGCCATTTGGGAGAAGAGATGTGTTAAAACTCGCAACCGAATGATAATTTCCATTATTATTTTCATCATATTGAATTTGAGGATTGGTATCAGAAAAAACGAGCTGCTGGTCATATTCATTATAGAGCTCAATTAGAACCAATTGAGAGGATTCAGGAGGAATATTTTCTACTTTAATATCAAATTGAATTGGTGAATTTCCCGGGTCGTTATTACTACAAAACTCTCCCAAATAAAATGACGCTTCCATTTCCGGTTCAATACAGAAAACATTCTCAGAAAACAATACATCAGACTCGATTACATCACCAATATCCGTCTCGGCTCTCCAGTAAACTTGTTGTTGCACCTGGCATTCCGGTTTTGGCAGTGCATATATTCTGGAGCTGTATGAATCGGTGAGGTCGATATAATATTCAGAAAACATGTCAGTTGATTGAATATTGCCATTTTCAGATGTTCTTCTTATTAGTGATGAGTTCAAGTAATTAATATTGTTTCCTTCCTCAAACACCCAATAGTATTCAAAGCCTTTTGTTTCTCTGACATTCATTAACAAATTTGTATAAGCTTCTTCTGCAATTTCAGGTAAACCTTGCAAATCTAAAATACTGTCGAAAGTTAAATTTTTGAACTTAAGATTATTTCCTGTTGATACAAATTTAACCTTTGATTGCAAATGAACCGTTCTTGACAACTTCTTGATTTCAAAAAATACCTCTATATATCCTCTTGTATCAGGAAAGTCTATTTTGTCCAGCTCAATCATGAAAACTGGCATTTTTCTTTCATTAGCTCCAGTATCTACAAATATATCTACAAAGTTATGAATATTTGAGTTATCTCCTGCATATTTATCCCTTAGATAATCGGCTGCTTCTGTCCTTGACAGCATATTCACCAGTCTGGATTCTGATTCTATGATATCGTTTCCATTCTGATATCTGGTTTTGAATTTGATAAATTCGATATCTTCATAATCAAGAGCTTGAATAACATAAGCAATCTTGTCACCAGTTGACCAGTCAACTACAAACGAATTTTCTGATTCATCTGCATTATTTGCCGTTTCGACTTTATTTTTCCTATACAAAAAGCGAATTTCTTCAGTTTCATTAAGGTCTTCGTTTTTCTTTAATAGCCCAACTTTTCTGTATTGAATTTCCTCTGGGTGTTGAATCTCCGAGTAACCGATATTGCCAGCTTTATCAGTAACTTTAAGTCGATACCTCGAATTAAAGCTGGAGGTCAGGTTTTCAGAGTCCAGAAGGATGTTCTCCATTGATTGAGTATTTTGCCATTGTTCGGATTGTTCATCATAAATCTGTGTTATATGAGAGTGGTAATCCTGAGTGCCTATTTGTTCTTCAATCTCATCCCTTGTAGGCAATACAATTTCACTTAATAAAGATAAGAACTCTCCATAAGTGCTTCCATACAAACCTGATATCAGTTCTGCTTCAATTGCTTTTGTATCCAGAGTAACCTCAAAATTTATACCATTAACTATGATTTTATATTCCCCATCACCTAATAAATTTCCGTTTGAGTCTTTTCCATCCCAATGAATGGTCTCAAGTTGAGCCGGTGTAGTGTGCTCCCTGATGTAGGTTTGTAATGTCAAACCCGAATCATCTTGAATTTCTACCAAGACTTCTGCTATATCAGTAACATCGTACTGTATTAAAACTTCATCTTGAACGCCATCGCCATTTGGAGAGAAATACTGTGGAGATACAATGATATTTCTAACAGGTGTATTAATACTGGTGGTTGATATCGTTTCGGTATCTTCATATTGATTTCCGGCATTATCATATGCAGTCACTCTGACTGAATAAGGTCCACTAGCAGGAGGAAGCCAGTTTTGAACAATTTCACCATTGGGTGCATACTCTGAACTGTATAATAAATTCCATTGGCTCGCAGGAGAGGCTAGTGATGACCAGTAAATATCATATTTTTTAAATGATTTATCAAAAGCAGTAGCTCTGATTTCAATGACTTGTTCATTATTTTTAAGTGCAACATCAGCATATAAATTATCTCTGGATCGATAGATAAAGTTAGTCCCCCCTTCAATAGGACAGTTATTGTACTGAATCGTGTTATTACCTAAATCCGATATAAGAAATGAATCAAAAATCCCTACTTTTCTATGCTTAGGCCAGATTCCAAAGTTATCAAATTCATCTTTGATGCTCAAATACGGAAATGAATTATTAATTGAGATGTTTTCAGTCAATTGAAAGCTTATCGCACCTGATTCAATATTGTTTATATCATAAAAGTGGTCAACACCAGTTGTACTCATAGTGGCTCTAACCAGAGAGCTTCGACCTTCTTGTATTTGACTCAATCTGATATTTTCAGATATTGAACCAGAGACATTGATATCTGGTGATAACAGATCATCATAGTCGATTGTTATTATTTTGTTCAAACTGGTGACTTTGACATCAGATACTGTTTCAGGCCAGTTGTCACAGATTGCAAATATTGGACATTCCGGTGTATTAAAAGTACCAAATAACTGATTTTCAATAATAAAAGTAAGTTGCTTCGAATCAGAGCTATCTGTAAAATCAATTATTTTCTGAGAAATATATGAATCTATTAATCCTGAGGAATCCACATAAACATCAATATCTTGGATATTGACCTCTACTGAAAAGCCATTTTGCAAAAACTCATCAAATTCTTGTATTGATGAAAATCCTTCCGTATTAAGCAATAAGCTCCCACTAGAGTTGTATAAACTCATACTAGCATCTTCATTGAATATATATAATTCACCATAAGAAGTGAGACCATAGGAGTCAGCTGAGTTGACAGGCTTATCAAACACTTTGGTCAGGCTGAAATCATGGAAAAAATAAAAATGGACACTTTCACCATCATCCTGAGCCAGGAAATTACGGTTGGCAGACACTTTCTTATAAAAACTATCAATGAAGGCTTGGTTGTCCTTTATTTCAATATCAGATAAGAAGACTTCAGGCTCCTGATTGTAATCATAACTCAAGAAGTATAAGCTTACAGTTGCGGGATAAGTGAACAGACTTCTTTGGAAAATCATTCCAGAACTCACTTCTGCTATTGCTTGACTGTCTTCAATAACATCCTGTACCTGTTTCGGTGTGGTACCGTCAAAATAGATTTTTTGATACAATCCTTCGGCATCAACTATCGCAAATCTATCCTTCACAGTTAATACTCTCAAGCTACTGTCTTCTATATCTGGAGATATCCTTCTGATGAGTTGTGTTGCCGATTCAGATATGTAAAATTCTTGTACTCTAGTCCAAAAATTTATTTTTCTTTCCAAAATGAAGAAGATATCGTTGTTCTGCAATACTGAGAAAAATTCAATTTCAGCATTTCTGGTGTTACCTGAATCAGAGTAATAAATTGATTCAGGCAATATTGACTTTATCGATGAACCATCTGCTTTAATAATGAACAAACCTTTAATAAGTTCACCATTCAGATTACGGTAGCTACTTGTATAAAGATACTTTCCGTCATTGGAATATTTAAGCTGACCTGAACTATCAAACAGACAGTTCAAGCTGGAGAAATGACTATCAGCCGATTTCATCGACTCAAAAAGTGATGAGTTGTTAGTGTCAATATGAATAACAACACTTGCTGTTACTTCATTCTCTGAGTTTTCCAATTTTACGGTGTAATGGCCGTCCCGAGCTATAATTCCCCTATCATTTTTACCATTCCATAGAAAATCACCATAGTTGGTATTCAGAAAATCCTCAGATTCAACGCTTTTAATAACTTGCTGATTATTATCGTAAATTATTAACTTGTAATCAGAGGTTTCGTCAACATTAAAAACTATTAGTGTTTCATCTTTAATGTTATCTCCATTTGGCGAAAAATCAGTATTTGTTACAAATAATGAACCATCCTGGTTATTTATTAACAATATTGCTTCATTGTTGTTTTCATTTCCTTCATTTATTAAATTATTCTCATCAATTTTTACTATCAATTTATCAACAGCATTATCATTGGGGAAAATAAAATCAAATACAACATTACTGGATTGACCCGAAAGAAGTTGAGGTATATTTTGTGATTCAACCAGTTCTTGCTGGTTATTTTGATTATTGCCAGTATATAGTGAGACATCTAGTGAGCTTATATTTTGTTCGCCTATGTTATTAACACTAATGGTAACAGACAAATTTTCTCCTGTTACTGGAATAGATGGTGTCAACTGAAAACTTCCGGTATTGGCCTGGGCATCAGGTAGTTTTAGAATCTGGTGTTGAAGTATTGCCAAATTGTCATTTTCATTATATTCAACAATCTCATCCTCCGGATCTATCTCAATAATAAAATTGTGCTCTCCGACAAGGTCTCCAACATCAATATCTACTTCAACCTGTCGAGAATCTTGTGAAGGAATTTCTGCATTATCTGATAGATTGAGTAATAAAACATTTGTACTACCAACATCAGACTGTCTAAATATTTTGATGTCAAACTCACCGGAGTCTTGGTTGGAATCATTAAATACGTCAATAGAAAAATGAAGATTCTGACCCTGAAGCCCAGGATCAGGAGAGATTGTAGTATTATTTTCATCAATCCCAAGATTTGTGTTTTGATTCACTAACACCCGAACTGGTATGGATACTTCATTATTCAGTATATTTGTTTCAGCAACATTGTTGTTTTCATCCAAAATAAACCTTAACTCATAGTCTCCTTCAGAAGAAGGTTGCCAACTGACACTTCTACTATTTTGCCCACCTGCTGCAAGCTCTGCCACCTGTGATTGATGAATGAGCTGGGATTCATTGTTGCCATCAGCATATACTCTAATATCAAAAGATGAGGAGCTTTCGGTTCCCCTATTAATAAAATGAAATGCGATATCATAGGATTCACCAGCCATTATTTGGCTCGGAACAGCAATCCCTTCGTTATTTACTTCAAGGTCAACTGTAGAAATTTTTTCAATAGTAAAAACATGGCTATTATTTTGTTCGTTTTGTTCACCAATAGCATTTTCAGGATCAATTTTGTAAAGTAGCTGTATATCTGTCGTTGTTTGAAGAACTTGATGATTAAATATTAGTTGCTGTTTTGAAAGCGGAGGTAAATTAACTGTTTGTGCTTCCAGAATTGTATAGGAGCTATCAATTTCTTGTAATGACAGGCTGACTTCTACATTGTTCAATTCTACCGCCGATAAGTTAGATATTGTGATGTTAGAAACGATATCAATGGGCAATGAATCGAACTGTGTGGGAGATATGTGAAAGTCACTCCGGTCAAAAACCAATTCTGGTGTGTCATCTACATCTCTGCTATGTATTGTGAAGCTGTGAATATTATCAACTTCATTGAACTCATTTATATCGTTGTTGGCATCAATAACAATCAACAAGTCAATAGTGCCGCTAAAAGATTCTGTGGGTATTATAATTTCATTTTCAACCTGCTCTGATATGGGCAATGAGGGTATTATTATGTTTTGTAACAGGTTACCGGTATCAATACTATTTTTATATACTGAAACCTCGATGTTTTCTGCAATATCATTACCATTGTTCTCAATAGTATAGTTTATGGTAATTTGCTCTCCTGCTGTGATTTCTGCACTTGAAATTTCACTATCAGCAAACAGCAAATTAGCCAGAGAATTTTCACTAATTAATGATATTGCAAGTGCTGTAGAATAAATACTACCTTGAACCGACCCATCCACACTTTGCATTCTACCCAATGCAGACTTAGAGAAGTTAATTTGTGGTTGGTAGGAATCATCGCCCAAAGATTTAAGTGCAATGATTGCTATAGCTGTCTCATAAGCGGTTCCGTTTCCAAATGTGTTGTCTGGATTTTTTTTGCTTAGGATAAATTGAATCAGGCCGTCTTTTATCTGTATACTTGATGTTAATTTATCAATGTGTTTTAGCAGTATTGCTGAAGATACCAAACTGCTTTCACCACCTGACACATAAGCAGAGCCACTATCTTCATTTATATTGTTTAAAATAAATTGAGCTGTTTCAGCACTCAGGTTCAGCTCATCATCCTGAACTTGAGCAAGGGTATCTAATATTAAGATTGTGTCATAGACAGATGAGTTTTCATTGCTCTTCAGACCCCAGCCACCTGTGTTTCCCTCATTAGAATAAATTTCATCAAGAAGCTGTTGTGTCTTTTCACTATTTAATACTCCACTAGAAAGCATCCAGGCAACTTCATCTTGATTTTCCCATTGATAGTTATTAATCCAAAGAATAGCTGAGTCAAGTTCTCCAGAGAGCTCAGGATATTCTTGCACCAGTAGTTGTAGTGCTTTAATTACTGCGATGGTATCTCTAACTTTGCTGGACTTTCTATCAGCCCACCATGAATTTCCTTTAGATAAAATAAATGATTTGGCTAGATTGCTGTCAAATGTCTCAAGCGTTCCAGGAACATAGGCCAAAACTTCAGGATCTGAAATTAATATACTTTCGCTTTGATTCAGATGTATAATGCCTATGCCATGTGTTTCTGCGTGGAATCTTTTTTGGAATTCTTTGCTTAAGGTAAAAATATTGGCAACTGCAATTGTATCTATTTCATCATCCGGTGATTTTAATAAAATAAACTTTACCTTAAACTCATGCTGGGAATTTACATTATCGGGGATTCTTTGTCCTTCATATGCAATGATATCATTAATGGAAACAAGTTCTTTTTCTCCACTAATTCTTGTTCCAACAGGAGGAGGAATATCAGTATTATGACCCTGACTCGCATTATCAATAACAAACATGTCAGCTACAGAGTCTCTATCTATAAAACCCGCCAGATATAAATCAAGCGGGCTTAAAGAGTGACGTGTATCAATAGTTTGAAATTGGCCTTGTTGTATTTCTTGCCATAAAGAACCATACATTACTGATGCGTTGGAATTAAAATAATAGCTCCAGTGACTATTAGATCTTCCTAAAAGGCGATTACTAACTTCTCCATTTGCATCAATATACTTTACCGAAATTCCCCAACGATGCATAAATTCATGAATCACAGTATCAAGCAAGGCATCATAATTTCTATTAGCAGGATTAAACTCCCACCTGTTTACATCTGCCATATCAATTATTGATTGCAGTATACCGGACGAATAATTTGCTCTGTAGTCAAAAAGTTCTTTGCCTATCCCCTCAACATCATTAAAAATGCTGTTTGCAAAAGCTGTTGCTTCACCTGTATCAAATTCAAACTGGGTAAAAACAAAAATGAAATCATAATCATCATCCTGATGCCGAAAAAACTCATGCATTACAGCCTGTCTAGCCTCATGATTTGGCATTCCATCAATTGTTTTGTCATAATTACCAACAAAATTGATAATTGATATTCCTTGGTTTTCTTCTACATAATCAGCTTCAAATTGATTAGTGAATTTTTCAAAATCGAATGGTTTTGAAGCACCAGCAACCACATCTGATTCATAGGCATCAGCTGCACAAATCGAATATAGAAAGACTTGAAAAATAATAAAGAAAGATAATACTCTGAGAAAGTCAAAATGAGGTTTAGTAGTCATAAAATTATCAATTTAAAATGAATGATTGATAAACCACCTGCTAAAACGGTCTGAGTTCGTTCATCAATCAAGTTTATATCATACTGTAACTTACAGTACGTCGTCAAATCATTTTGGGTCACCGACCTCATAAATTAAGAGACATTTTGGTTCATTTTGTTTAAGTTATCATAATGTAATTTTCGCCTCAAGGCGATTGTATTCTGTTTAATTAATTTTATCTGTCTAAATACCTCCTGACTGACCTATACCATAATAGACATCAATTTCTTGAAACTATCTAACTAAGAAATTAAATAATAACTTTAATCGATTTTTTATTTGTTGTTTCAAATCCTCTCCATGTGTCCAAACAATATGTGAAAATTGTCTAGTATTAAATGATAGATTTTCTAAATGATCCTCTTTGCAAGTCCAAATAATAGGAGTTTTCATTCCCATTGAAAAACCAGTTTCAAAATATACACTTTTTCTCTGATGGATAAAGTCCGTTATCAATATTTTGCAAGATTTGAGAGTCGCCATTATTTCATCGCTTATTGCTCGATTATGAGAGCCTGTATATTAATTGGCAACTGTAAAAATAAAACCAAGTTCCTAAATTGCACTTTTAACATATCCCTCAAATATGGAAATCATTTCTTCTGAAAAATTAAATGCTTCAAATATTTTATTTGATGATTTAATTTTAGGAAATATCTGACAGAACGTAGGAATGTTTGCTATTGTTTCTCTTTGACGAATATTATTGAGTGGTTTTAATGATTTATATTACAAACCTAATTAACATAAACAACTAAAACCCTATTTGTAAATATTTCTCGAATCAGTTATATTATTTGAATTTGTATAGAAAAAGGGATTCATAAACTAATTCCGGTATTTTGAATAATCTGAGATAAACCGTGACACCACCACCCACTGACAAAATAGAAGCAGAAACACGCTTGGAAATCGATGCCAAACTCGAATCGGCAAGCTGGGTCATTCAGGATAAAAAAGCAATGAATCTTTATTCCGGAGATCAAGGCGTTCATGGAGTGGTTGTTCGGGATACGATAATTGAAATAGTTGAAGAAAAACTTAACTTGATTTCAAAGCTTGAAACGGAAGTTGAAAAACAGTTTGGTAAAGCTGAAAAAAACAAACAGTCGATTTTAGCATCGGCTTTTAGTGGAAACTTATTAGAGCTGAACCCATGAAAAACTCTTGGTTCATGTTTTTTTCTCAGCATAAATTTTTTTGGAAACTACGTTCGTTTCTGTCGAAAGCTTATTTCTGGATTGGTACTAAAAGTTTTAACTCTAGACATATTGCGAGAGAGAAAAGATATAGCCTATTTGGGTTACGGCATTTATTCCAAATTACTCAAATGCAACTTGTACTGGCATTAATCCTATCAATTTTACTCCAATTGATTAACCCTCAAGTAATTGAATTTTACGAGTTCACAATTTTCAAAATTCCTGATGATGGGGACTATGTTTCTTTCTTATTAACCATCAGTGGAATTGGTGGCGCATTTATCGGTTTATATTATGCAGCGATCAGTACAATTGCTGGTTCCATATATGCAAAAGTTCCTAACAATATTCGTGACCTTCTCGCGCAAGAACGAGTTGGAAATGTCTATATGCACTTATTGTCTTTTATTACCTTCTTCGGTATATCACTAGTAGCTTTTCGTGTTTTGGGTTTTGAACGAATACAAATTGCAATTCCTGTAATGCTTGTGGGAGCAGGAGTAGGCATTATAGCTTTTGTAAAATTAGGTCAGCGTGTCTTTTATTTGTTTGATCCTACAGCGCTTAGCTACAATTTATTCAACAAACTAAAGCAATTTCTAAACATGGTTGTTGCTGGTGAATATCGTTGGAACGATTCGGCTTTTCAAAAACATACTAACAAGCTCGCTTCTTCTAGTTTAGATACTCTGAAAACTTTGGCAGAAATAACACGAAATGAAGTCCATTTACGTGGTACTCCATATATTTCTATGTGCAAAGAGCTAATTAAGTTTTTATTGTATTACGAAGATATGAAAAACCAAATTCCATCAAATAGCCAATGGTATGAGCAAAAATATGTTCACAAAAATTGGTATCAATCAGATGACTCAAGTGTTTCAATAGCTCATGAAACTGGTACATTTTTAGGGCCAGAAATTGAGAATGATAAAGAATGGATTGAGGAAAGAGTTATAGTCATTATTGATAATTGTTTGGAAATTAACTTAACAGAGGAGAGATATAACGAAGTATTAGAATTGATAAACTATATTGAAGTTTATTTAAAATTAGTGGCAAGTAATGGTCAGGTTCCAAGAGTAATGAAAATCATGGAGAATTTGGGCCATTCAATTCTAAATATCCTATCACAGGAATCAGAAAAGCCACTATTAACCAATGAGGTTCTTGAAAAGCTCGCCGTAATTGAGCGTTTCGCATCTATACCAATAAATATTGCAATAGCATGTGGGGAACAGGTCAATACAGTAGACCCCCAAAGTATAGAAAATAAGTTGAACAGGGTACGTTGGAATAAAGATTCAAATATATATAAACATGGATTTCCATTATATTGTTTGCCACGTTTAGAATGGTTTAAGCCCAGAATAGAATTTGAAGTATTGACAGAGGGTAGGAAAATAACACCAATTTGGTACCAAAAAGAGCTTATATTACAAATTGAAACTGACACTTTAGTTCAAAACGTTGAAGCACTTATTTACAAAGGCATGGAACTATATAAATCTTGGATTGAAAAAACAACAAAAACAAAGCATCCTTGGTTAGCTGGTTCTGTCATTAGTAGAGAGTGGGAGTTTTGGCATAAAGTTAACAATCAGCTAAAAATTTTCTCAAATGTTTGGTCGAAATGTAGTCAGGGTAGGAATGTGAAAGGACTTCCTTGGTCTACTTTTGACTCAGAGAAATTAGAGCAAGAGAGTAAGTTACGTGAAAATGAGCTTATGGAGTTGATGTCAAAACAAAGTTTGATGTTATCTTTTCTTAAAAGGCCAGAAGGTTTCCCTGATTATGCTGGTCAATTTTTGCATACATCTGGTGAAGCCATATTTGAAGCAATAATAAATAATAATCAAAATTTATTGAGAAGTGTATTTCCAACATATTTGTATGGATGCCTTATGTCTTTTGATAAGTTACGCCCACAGACCATTTCAATGGATCTACATACTCAGAGAAATTTTAAAATAGCAGCTGCACCACTACTTGATTTGATGGAGTTATCTGGGTATGCCAAATTAATGGCCGATTATTACGATGATGAACAATTATGGTCGGTAGTAGTGGGGGTGTGGGATGAATATTTAACAAAAGGAAGTAAAAAAAACCCATTGCCTTTATTGGCTTCATCAGTTGCTATTACAGAGCATTCTTTTGAATTAGCCCATAGGAGTGTACTACGTACAAATTGGGAAATACGCATCAATCGAAAATTATCTGATGTAGCAAGACATGAAGCTTCTTCAGGACAATTTGGTTTTACACACACAGTAATAGATCACGAAAGCGCTTTAATTCGTATCTTTGCACGAGAAAAGCATGGTAGTTTATTTGACGGAATAGATATTTTTATTACATATTATCTGAGGATCAAAGAAGTAGGTGAGGAGTTAGATTTTGGTCGAAAACGTCGTAATTTACAACAATCTTTAGACAGAGAAGAGGAAGGTAAAGAGTGAAAAAAAACCAGTCAAGGTCTAATACTATACCTACTATGGCAACGCACTTTCCAAGTCTTTCACGAGCAGATAATATCGCTACGAATGTTCATATGTTCATTGAAGATATTCAACTGGATATTATGCCAATCGGAGGAAGAAGTAGGCAGAAAAATTTCTTAGTAGAGTTTAAAGGAAAAAAAACTGAATGCGACAAAGCAACAGAAATCATTCGAGAACTTGGAAAAATTAAAGCATATGACAACAGAGAGATAGTCTGTGATGCAGTAAATAATATTGTTAGGAACTTGGTTTGGGATGGCCAAGCATACTATGAAATTATTAAAGATAAAAAACAGGTTTACATTAAAAGCTTCACATCGAAAAACCTTTATAAGTTATTTGGTTATTACTTACAAATAATTCCAAAAGCAGATAGAACTATCTGGAATAGAAAGTTTTCATTCGCCAATCAAAGTATAGTTTGGGAAATAGTAATCCCCAAAAGCCTTGGAGGAGTGAAAAAGTATCAAAAACTATTAAAGCAAATGAGTAGATATGATAATTTGGGTCCAGATTTTTATAGGGAAAACTTAAATAGCGGATTAATAGAAAAAGACTTTGATTTTATGAAATACAGAAGAAACAATAAAATATATATCGACTCAGCGACTAAAAATTGGGGCTGGAATGGTAGAAACTGGACTCAAGATAGGTGTACTGAATTTTACACTTTTTATCGAATGCTAAATTTTAAATACGCACAATCTCTTTTACGTGAGCATGTGATTGATCAGATAAATTGTCTCTTTAAGAGATTATCAATTAAATGTAAGTTGAAAATAAAAGGGCTACCAACCTCGAAAAAGATATTAAAAATTAGAAAGAAAATGGAAATTGGTGAACTTAGCTTTAATGATGTATCGGAAAAGGTTCAAATTTAAAATTACCCTCAAAAAAGCTCAATTTTAAAACTTCCAACAAAGAGAAAATAAATGACAACATCCGAATTAGTCAACAAAGTCTGGAATTACACCCCCGTCCTCCGTGACGATGGTGAGGGTTATGGGGATTATGTTGAACAGATCACCAATTTAATCTTTCTCAATATGGCAGATGAACACTCGTTTGCAGGTCAATCATTGGTAGTTCCTAAAAAGTACAATTGTGCTCATTTTGTGATGCTAGATAGAGATGCCACTGGAGGTTCATTACCGCCATGCCCTGGAAGAGTTTAGGAGTATCGAAGAATATTAGCGAAGTGAGTATTTAGAAACCCATTATAAAAATAAAGGAAACTTTTCATGAAATTTATACTTTTGGCCGTATTTATAGTTTCAACTTATGTATTATTATTTTCCGGAACCCTGCTAGGTTACTTCGACACAAATTTACCAATTAATAAAATTAGGTATGTTTCAAACCAAACCGATGAAAGCATCTCATTATATGATCCTGACTCACAATCAGAGAAGGTTCTGGCATCATTAAAGCTGGGACGCTTTTTGCCCTCAATTTATATTGAAAAATATCAGGATAAAAATCTGGTGATCAGTAACAACGATTTGATGTGGGTAAAAGAAAATGTCGATATCGGATTTAATATATTTGATGGTTTGTTTGTTTCACACAGATATCTGCTCTATGTATTTTGGATCAGTCTGGTTTTGTCTTTTTTATCAACTGTTTATTGGGTTCATCAGCCTTTCCTATACAAGAGAAAACTCAAAGATTCTCTATTTGAAAACAATAGTTTATATTCACGAATCTCCAAGTTGAAGGCAGAGGCGAAATCATGGAAAAACAAATTTAAAAGCGTCAATAATGAGCTTTTGATTTTAAGACATAAGAACACAAAGCTGGACGAAATCATAAAAACCAAGAGATTAGAATTTGCAACTAAATTAAAGGAGTTAGTTGAGCAAGAATCAAAAATTAGAGAATATGAGATAACCATTGATGAGATGAAAGCGTCTTATGAAAAACTGGAAGAGGAATATGCCATTATTCAATCTGAAGCTAAATACTTCGACATTGATTTTACAGATACAAACTATGAGAGTGTTCTAAAAGGCAGAAAATATGAATATTGTGTTGCGCTTAGTCTTGTAGAAAAAAGAAGCTTTAAAATATTGGAATGGAGTCCAGACAAGGGCAGTTATTATAAACTGAATTCAGAATCAAGCCAAAACCCTGACTTGGTTGTTCAACACAAATCAGGTTTAAAGTTAGCAATCGAATGCAAGTATAGAGGCGATTATTTCTTTAAGACTGAAGATAACAAAAAAGACTATTCCTGGTGTTATAAAAGTCAATCACAAAGATACAAAAAGTTTTCCAATGAAAGAAACATACCTGTATTAATAGCTTTGGGAGCACATGGTGATGCTATTAAACCTGACAATAATTATTTAGTTGACCTAGATAAATTAATTGATAATTCATCAGAGGTAAAAGTCAATGACAATAATATTCAGTTAGTCGTTCTAGCAAAAGATATATTCAATAATTATGTCGATAATGGGAACTATAGTAAGTATATAACAGAACAAATTATTAATACCTTTGCATAATTCCCGGGCAGTGAATAATAGAGTGACATATTCATATGTGGAGACGATAGTTAACGTAATTAAACCAGAGACAAAGAGTTTATTGATATCGTCAGGACGAATATAAATTAGGTCTCATGATAAATATTGAGTATTTGCAGAAGTTGAAACTTTAATAGGAAATGATACTCTGCTAAATAAAACTTTCTGGTTGATTGTTGCACCAACAGTAGTACCCAGATTCGGTATTCAATTAGTAGTGAAATCTTTTTGAGTAAAACTAATCAATAAATTGTAAAAGGGATACATATATTTTTTACAATTATCCGTATTCAGTTCGATCAGAAAAAACTTGTCATGTGATTTGAAAATTTTTCAAAGTCTGAAAAATAACACCAAGTAAGGTACAGATTTCAACCTTGTTATCTAATTGAAATTATACTTTATTAATAACAAATTATGAAGATTTTAATGTCATTAGGAGAGATTCTATGACCTTTATACTATTTTCACAAAATTCTTAAAGTGTTGAGGTCAGATTACATTTTCCAGTATCTTATTTTTGTGACCAAAAATAGTCACAGGAGTGTTTGGATTAAATTCACTATTCAAGTATCGAAGTTAAATTTTTATTTATTTGTTAAACACTTCAACTTAAATCCTATTGTGACTGTTGTGACCAAGATTAATAAATTTGGTACTGAGGTCATTATTAACTTTAGTAAAAATTTTGTCCAAGTTTGTGGTGTCCAGCTCATAAAATTTTGATTGGTGTTGAGGTCATGAAATTTTCCGGTGTTGAGGTCAATGTGGAAATCTTAAATTTTTCAATATTTTCAAGTTGGGCACAATTTGGTCACATTTTGGTCACAGAGCTGAAATTGAGCTGTTTTTTTGAGGAAGATTAGTCCAATATTTTTTGTCGATAATAGATAATTTAAAACGAATATAAATTTAAGAACAATAGATTATATGTAATGCTGATTTATCAGGGATAAACAGTGTTTCAAGAGGTTGAAATGTTACGTAACGAAGTTGATATACGATATATCTGATTGAAATTAAAGGAAGTTTTCGAACCGATGAATTGGCGTCCCCTAGGGGGTTCGAACCCCTGTTGCCGCCGTGAAAGGGCGGAGTCCTAGGCCACTAGACGAAGGGGACGCAACAGATTTTTCTTTCGGGTTTTTGTGCAAAAAA
>JAGRJO010000049.1 GCA_020442725.1 Lysobacterales bacterium | reverse complement strand
GGATCATTCTTGTCTGATAATGGTTGGCTCTTTGGTATCGTCGTTGCCATTCTTGTGGGCATTACAATTATTGGCGGAATCAAAAGCATTGGTCGTGTAACTTCCAAGTTGGTTCCATTTATGGGGATTATATATGTAGCTGCAGGATTGGTTGTGATTTTAATGAATATCAATCATGTTCCCGATGCTTTTGGAGCTATCATAGATGGAGCCTTTTCATTTGAGTCTGCATTTGGAGGTTTGATTGGTGTCTTGATTGTAGGATTCCAACGTGCAGCATTTTCCAATGAGGCTGGCATTGGATCTGCTTCAATTGCTCACTCTGCTGTAAAAACTGATTATCCAGTTACGGAAGGACTGGTTGCCTTATATGAACCCTTCATTGATACAGTAATTGTGTGTACGATTACTGCTTTGGTGATAGGAATAGCAGGGTTTATTCCTGATGAACCAACAAAAGGAATGGGAATTGCACTAACTTCTGCAGCGTTTGGTTCTGCTATTTCGTGGTTTCCTTATGTTTTAACTATTGCAGCAGTTCTATTTGCTTTTTCAACCATGCTAGCTTGGTCATATTATGGTTTAAGGGCCTTTAATTTTTTGTTTGGGCACAGCAAAGGGGTTGATATGACATATAATATTTTATTCCTTACATTTATTATTATCGGGTCTTCTATGAGTTTATCTGCTGTTATTGATTTTTCTGACGCAATGATTTTTGCAATGTCAATACCTAATCTCATTGGATTGTATTTTCTTGCTCCTGTAGTTAAAAAGGAATTAAACAAATATATGTCAAAAATCAAGTCCGGGGAAATCAAACCGACTGAATCATAATTCATTAAGAATTTTCGAGGGTGTGAGTAGAAAAAACAGGGGAACAATAATTGTTTCCCTTGTTTTTTGTCTATAAAATTTTCCTTTTACTTTTTATAACAAAAGTATTAATTAATTGACTATTGATGGTTTCAGAGGATAATTCATTTTTTTATCCTATTTATACAATGATCAAACGCTTTCACTTTCCAATAGTTGTCATAGATGAAGATTTTCGCTCGGAAAATGTATCCGGTTCCGGCATTCGTAACTTAGCAGAGGCAATAAGTGCTAACGGTGTTGAGGTTGTCGGTTATACCAGTTATGTTGACTTAACATCATTTGCTCAACAAGCTTCGAGGGCTTCGGGCTTTATCTTGTCAATCGATGACGAGGAAATAACACATGATTCTGAAACTTCAGATAAAGCGATTGATGAAATCAGGCAATTTATCCAGGCTGTCAGACGAAGTAATCCGGATATTCCGATATTTCTCTATGGTGAAACCAAAACATCACAGCACATTCCTAATGATATTTTGCGTGAATTGCACGGCTTTATTCACATGTTTGAAGACACACCGGATTTTGTTGCCAGACATATTATTCGTGAAGCACAAAAATATATCAATTCAGTTGCTCCGCCTTTCTTTAAAGCATTAATGAATTATGCCGCTGATGGCTCGTATTCTTGGCACACTCCCGGACATTCCGGAGGTGTGGCATTCTTAAAAAGCCCGGTCGGACAAATGTTTCACCAGTTCTTTGGTGAAAACATGCTTCGAGCAGACGTATGTAATGCTGTTGAGGAATTAGGACAATTGCTTGATCATAATGGTCCGGTAGCAGCCAGCGAAGAGAATGCTGCGAGAATTTTTAACAGCGATCATTTGTTTTTTGTCACCAATGGAACTTCAACATCGAATAAAATTGTTTGGAATTCCACCGTTGCAACCGGCGATATAGTTGTCGTGGACCGCAATTGCCACAAATCGATTCTTCATGCTATTATCATGACCGGGGCGATACCTGTGTTTTTAATGCCGACCAGAAATCACTATGGCATTATTGGACCTATTCCTAAACATGAATTTTTACAAGAATCCATTGCTGCAAAAATCGCATCTCATCCTTTTGCTCATCGAGCCAAAAGTAAAAAACCAAGGATTCTTTGTATCACACAAAGTACTTATGACGGTGTGATTTACAATGTAGAAGAAATCAAAGATATGTTGGGTGATAGTATTGACTCTTTGCATTTTGATGAGGCATGGCTTCCACACGCAGCTTTTCATAATTTTTACACTAATATGCATGCCATTGGTGGCGATGAACGCCCTCGAGCTGAGAATGCAACTGTTTTTGCCACTCAATCCACACATAAATTATTGGCCGGTCTTTCTCAGGCTTCACAAATTTTGGTTCAGGAATCTCAAAACGCTCAATTCGATATGCATCGTTTTAATGAGTCATTCTTGATGCACACTTCAACCAGTCCACAATATGCCATTATAGCTTCTTGCGATGTTGCTGCGTCAATGATGGAACAACCTGCCGGTTCAGCTTTAGTAGAAGAGTCATTGCATGAAGCATTGAACTTCAGACGTGCGATGCGAAAAGTAGATAACGAATTTGGTGAAGACTGGTGGTTTAAAGTTTGGGGACCGGATCATTTCAGTGATGATGATGTTCCAATTCAGTCCGAATGGATGATTAATCCGAATGAAGAGTGGCATGATTTTGAAATTGAAGAAGCCGAATTCAATATGCTTGATCCAATCAAGGCAACAATTATCACACCGGGCATGAATGTAAAGGGCTCTTTTGATTCTTTCGGTATTCCTGCTACTATTGTTACGAAGTATCTTGTTGAGCATGGGATTGTGGTGGAAAAAACCGGGTTGTATTCCTTTTTCATTATGTTTAATATAGGTATTACTAAAGGTCGCTGGAACTCTCTGGTTACTGAGTTGCAACAATTTAAAGATGACTACGATCAAAATTTACCGATGTGGCGGGTGATGCCTGAATTTGTAGAGAAAAATCCTCGTTATGAGCGCATGGGGTTAAAAGATTTGTGCCAATCTATTCATAATATGTATAAAGATCATCATGTCGCAACAATCACCAACAAGATGTATTTATCAAACATTGAACCCGGAATGCTACCGGCTGAAGCCTGGGATAAAATGGCGCACAATGAAGTGGAAAGAGTTCCGGTCGATGAATTGGCGGGTAGAATTACAGCAATGATGATTACCCCATACCCGCCGGGTATTCCTTTAATGATTCCCGGCGAACGATTCACTCCTGAAGTCATCAAATATTTGGAATATATCAAAGTCTTTAATGATGCTTTCCCTGGTTTTGAATCAGACGTACATGGTTTAATCAGTAAAGTGATAAACGGTGAAAAACAATATTTTATTGACGTAGTCAAAGAATAACTTTTTTTTACAAATAAAAAGGGGTTAAATACATCATTTTTTAGCATACATTTGTTCATGTTGCCAAGTTGTTTGGCCGAATATATTTTCAACACTTTTTGAGGGTGGTTTTATGAGTGTTTTAGGTGGATTCGTCATCATTTACATGGTGATTTCAGTCATTATTGGGTTATTTGCGGCACGCCATGTTAACAATTCGGCTGATTATATTGTTGCCGGTCGCTCATTACCGATTTATGTGACGATTGCAACTGTGTTTGCAACTTGGTTTGGCTCAGAAGCCGTATTAGGAATTCCGGCAACTTTTATTGAAGAAGGCATGTCCGGAATTGTTGCTGACCCTTTTGGCGCTAGTTTCTGTCTGGTGTTTGTCGGCTTGTTTTTTGCCGCTCGTCTTTATCGGATGAAGTTGCTGACTATCGGTGACTTTTATCAACAAAGATACAGTCGCCAGGTTGAAGTGATGGTAGCTATCGCTGTTTGTATCAGTTATCTGGGTTGGGTTTCTGCACAGATTGTGGCTCTCGGACTATCCATAAATTTAATCTCTGCTGAGTTCATCTCATTTGAATGGGGCATGGTTATCGGTCTTATAGTGGTGTTGGTTTATACCATTTTTGGTGGTATGTGGTCAGTCGCCATCATGGACTTTATCCAGATGATTACCATTTTGATTGGTATGTTGCTTGTGGGTTGGCTGGTTGCAAACCGCTTGGATGGAGGTGTTATGGAAGTGGTTAATCATGCCAGCAGCCATGGGAAACTGGAATTCTGGCCGGACTGGAATTTGGCGTCAATACTCGCTTTCATTGGTGCATTTGTGACATTGGCATTGGGTTCGATTCCTCAACAAGATGTATTCCAGAGAGTGATGTCAGCGAAAAATGAAAAAGTAGCTGTGCGAGGAACGGTTATTGGAGGTTCGTTTTACTTATTATTCTGCTTTGTCCCGATTTTTATTGTTTACGGTGCGACATTATTAGATCCAGCCTTAGCTTCTGAGCATCTGGCCGAAGGTGGTGATCCTCAAAGAATTCTTCCTGAGTTTATATTAAACGAAGTTCCAATTTGGGTTCAAGTGATGTTCTTTGGTGCTTTATTATCCGCTATTATGTCAACAGCATCCGGAACTCTTCTTGCACCTTCTGCGATATTTGCAAAAAATATACTAAGAAGTTGGTTAAACCTCAATGACCATCAGTTACTCATAACTTTAAGGCTGACTGTTTTAGGATTTGGATTGTTAGTTCTTTGTTATGCATATTTGAGTGCTTCGGTGGGTCTGAGTGTTTTTGAAATGGTAGAGAATGCTTATTTAGTTACTTTGGTCGGAGCATTTGTACCTTTGGTATTTGGAATTTATTGGAAACATGCCAATAATAACGGTGCTCTTTTATCGATTGCTATGGGCGTTATCAGTTGGGGTGCTTTTGAAATTGTACAAATCAAAATGTCGGCTCAAGGTGAGGAGTTGTTGGTTCCTCCTCAATTAACAGGTTTGTTTATGGCAATTATTGGGATGATTGTTGGTAGTAATATTAAACGATTCAAGAATAAGAGCATTGAGATAGAGCAACCGACCCAGTAAGTTTACTATTTTAAATTTTTTGAAATGTTGCAAATCATCAATCTTCGAGTTGAATCACTTAACCCAGTTTTTAGGGTTTTGAGGAATTGCATCTTTGCGAATTTCAAAATAAAGTGCGGGTATTGGCATATCTCCTGAATTTCCTACTGTGGCAATTTGTTGTCTTTCTTCAACCCAATCTCCGGCTTCAACACTAATGGATTGATTGAAACCATAAAGCGACATGTATCCATCCTGGTGGTCAAGAATAACCAACATTCCAAACCCTCGCAACCAATCTGCAAAAGCCACCCTTCCATAAGCGATAGCACTCACCTGATTGCCAAAATCGGATTGGATAACAACTCCGCTCCAGCGAGTATCTTCAGATTTCTGCGAATTAAAAGAACGAATATATTTACCGTCAACTGGTTGTTTCATTTGTCCTCTCAACTGTGCAAATGACTTATTCAGTCCTAAATCCTTGGGTAAATCACTGAGTAATACCTGAATTTCATTCAACAATTGTTGCAAACGCTGTTGGTCTTTATTCAAAGTCTCGCTTTCAGTTTCATGCTTGGCGATTTCCAGTTTCAGATTATTCAAAATTTCCAGTCTCTGTTTTCTCTGTTTAAGTAACTCAGCTTGTTGCTGTTCCAGAATTTCTTTCTTATGATTTTCTTGCTCGAATAGTTTTTCCCTCTCAGACTTCAAAAGTTCCAGGTTTTCAATCTCAACAGCCACTTCACGAATCAAATTGAATAATTTGTTTTGCAAGTATTTAATTCGATGCTTGCTTTGTATATCCGCTTCGTTACCCGGATTTATCAGCAACATTTTCAGAGTTTTATCATGATTGAGATAGATTTGTAATTTCAATAACTCAGTAATTTCATTTTTTTGTCTTTCAATGCTGTGATTGCTGATTTCAATTTTCTCGTTGATTTCTGAAATTTCTTTTATGATTTCCTGTAATTGCAGATTGCTTTCTGTAATTTGATTCGAAACCGAACTAATGACTCTGTCCTGATGTTCCAATTCATCAATTAGTTCTTTTTCTTTACCATAAGCATTATTCAGCTTCTGTTTTAATGTTTTTAGCTTGCTTTGAATGTTTTCAATTCCAACCTGGAGCTCGGCTTCACTTTGCTGAGCATGAAGAGAATATGAACTGATAAATAATATAACGAGAATTGCTTTGAACATTAACTATTGAAGTATAAATATGACTTTATTATAGAGCTTAACGGCAATCTATTATAGAATGCGTGACTTTCTAAAAACAATTAAATGATAGTTGGTACTTGAAAATATTTTTTTCAACCCTATTAACCTGCCTGAAAGTTCGAGGGAATTAAATTTATGTCTCAGTTAGCTGAATTTGTTAGCAATCATTTGTTTTTGTCGCTTGCATTTCTTGCTGTGTTTTTTATTTATCTTTCAATTATTATTGGTGAAAAAACACAAGTATTCAAAAATGTCGATACTAATCAATTCACCCAATTGGTCAATCATCAGAACGCTGTTGTTATCGACACTCGTTCCAAAGAAGATTTTGCCAAGGGACATATTGTCAATGCAATTAATATTCCAACCTCCGAACTCGTCTCAAATGCAAAAAAAGTGGACAGTTTTAAAGGCAAAGCTGTTATCGCTTATTGTGCAAATGGCATTACTTCAAAAGCAGTTTGCAGACATTTGACAAAATCCGGAATTGAACATGTGTTTAATTTGTCCGGTGGAATCAATGGCTGGATTGGTGAGAAGCTACCAATAGTCAGAAATTAATATAAAATTATAAATTTAAAAATTGAATAGGAGTCAATAATGACTGAAGAAAACAAAACAGCAGCACCTCAAGCAGCGAACCCTGAAAATATGCCAACTTTGGTTTTACAAAAAGTTTATACCAAAGATGCTTCATTTGAAGCACCAAATGCTCCGGATGTTTTTAATGAAAAAGGACAACCGGAAATTAAAATGAACTTGAATCAAAAAGTTAAAGAACTGGCTCCCGATGCCTATGAAGTCCTGCTTACAATAACCGTAACTTGTGAAGTAAACGGGAAAAATGCTTACCTTGCTGAAGTTCAACAGGCCGGAATATTCGGAATGAAAAATTTTGACGATAGAGCAAAACACCAAACATTGGGCACATATTGTCCAAACTCTTTATTTCCTTTCGCTCGTCAAGCAGTTACAGAGTTGGTTCTGAATGGCGGATTCCAACCATTGTTATTGCAACCTGTGAATTTTGATCAATTGTATTTCCAACAAATGCAACAAGCGCAGGCACAGGCACAAGCTCAATCAGAAGCAGATAATTCTACAAAACAGTAATTTATGAAATTTGCTGTAATTGGTGCCGGTTCCTGGGGAACTGCTTTGGCAATTCAACTTGCCAGAAATGGTACTACTTACCTTTGGGGAAGAAAACCCCAACATATAGATGAAATGCAAAAGTCCCGGAAGAATCAGAAATACCTTCCGGGAATTGTTTTCCCTGATAATCTTATCCCTGAAAAAGATTTAGAAAAAGCCATCTCATCATCTGATGCGGTTCTAGTCGTATCACCATCTCATGCTTTTGCCGAGATTCTTGAAAAAATAACTCCTTATTTGCAAGAGCGTCCATTAGCATGGGCAGCTAAAGGGTTTGAACCGGGTTCCGGACGTTTTCTTCATCAGGTTGCAGAAGATATCATTGGCAAAGATCATCCGATGGCATTAGTTACCGGACCATCGTTTGCTAAAGATGTTGCCGAGGGGAAACCGACATTAGTTACAGTTGCCAGTAATAGTGATAAATTCGCGCGTGATGTGGCTTATGCTCTGTATAACTCCCAATTCCGAGTTTATATCTCGCACGATATGATCGGTGCCGAGTTAGGTGGTGCGGTAAAAAATGTTCTTGCATTGGCGACAGGTATTTGTGACGGTATGCAGCTTGGGGATAATACGCGGGCAGCTATCCTTACACGAGGAATGGCTGAAATGATGCGTTTAGGACAAGCGATGAATTGCAAACCCGAAACTCTTATGGGTTTATCCGGATTGGGCGATTTGGTTTTGACTTGTACCGGTGATTTATCTCGAAACCGCCGAATGGGACTCGCTTTAGGGCGAGGACAAAGCATTGAAGAAGCTAAAGCGGAAATTGGTCAAGTTGTTGAAGGTATAAATACAGCCGATGAAGTGGTGCGTTTAGCAAAAAAATATAATGTTGATATGCCAATTTCAGAACATGTTTGGAAAGTCGTAAATGGTTTGATGACCCCCGCTGATGCAGTGAAAGAACTCATGTCCAGAGAAGTAAGGCAAGAATTTGAGTAAGCAATTACAAATCAAAATCTATAAAGACCCAATAGAGCACATTGTTGTCTTCCTGAATGATTGGGAAACTTTTGGCAATAGCAACAAAATCAACGAACTGCACTATCGTTTAACAAGTCTTGATGGGAAAGAATCTGAGCTATACATCAAAAATGACATCCTTATCATTCAAGGTGAAATACCCAGTAAAAGTCTCATGATTATAGACAAACTGGCAAAATCATGCGAGTCCGATAAAATCATTGAAGGTGAGTTTGTGGGGAAAGGTTCAACACCTCCTGATTTCGAAAAAATGTTTTCCCAGCAAGGTTTTAATGCTGAGATGCCATTTGCAGTAAGGCAATTTGGTAAAATCACCACTCTTTCCAAAGGTAAGATGATTGTTTTACTGATTCTGGCATTACCCATAATGTTGATCATGTTACCAATAGCAATTATTTACATGATTATAAAAATCATCATGTTAAAGTTAAATTTTAAATAATTTGCTATAATCTATAACCAAAATTTTGCTTGTTACCAATATTATCGTTGAGATTAAAACCATGTCTGTCACTTTTAAATTTGTTTTTTTACTTTTTGTTTCATTATTGATTACCCAGTATTCTTTTGCTGATAACACTATTTATCTGACACGTCATGCTGAAAAAGCGTCCACCGGAAAAGATCCTGAACTGGATGCCATCGGACAATTTCGGGCAAAAAACATTGCAGCTATGCTTTCATCTGTCGGAATTACACATATATTTTCAACCGATTACAATCGTACTAAACAAACAGCAACACCATTGGCAAAATACCTGAACCTTGAAATTCAAATTTATAATCCTGCTGATTTAAATGATTTTGCAGAAAAACTGAAGAAAATTGATGGTGCTATCTTAGTTGTCGGGCATAGTAATACAACCCCTCAATTGACTACGTTATTAAGTGGTAAAGAAATAATGCCAATGCAGGAAAAAGACTATGATACGCTTTATCAAGTGATTTCCACAGGTGAAGAAAAAACTGTCAATCATCTGCGTACCATTCCATCCTATATTTTGTCACCGACTGTTGAAATAAAAATCAAAGCTAATGAAAATCAATAAAATTTTAATTGCCAATCGTGGTGAAATTGCTTGTAGAATCATTCAAACCTGCCAAAAACTAGGGATTGAAACTGTCGCGATTTATGCAAATATAGAACGGAATTCCAGACATATCCAATTAGCGAATGAAGCCTTTTGCATTCATTCAGAAACACCAACATCTGCTTATTTGGATATTCAATCAATCATTGAAATTGCGAAGAAATCAAAAGTCGATGCTATTCATCCGGGATATGGATTTTTATCGGAACGAGCCGAGTTTGCACAAGCCATTGAAGAAGCGGGACTTATTTTCATCGGTGCTCCCATTGAAGCATTGAAATTAATGGGCTCAAAAGCGGCTGCAAAAGCCTCAATGCTGGCAGCCGGTGTTCCATGCGTTCCAGGTTATCATGGTGATAATCAGGATGTTGACTTTTTACAAACAGAAGCCAATAAAATTGGTTATCCGTTACTCATTAAAGCCAGTGCAGGCGGTGGTGGCAAAGGCATGAAAATCGTCACTAAAGCTGATGATTTTATGGATGCGTTAAACTCAGCAAAAAGAGAAGCTCTGAAAAGTTTTGGTAATGACCATGTGATTTTAGAAAGATTCATCACCAAACCTAAACACATAGAAGTTCAGGTTTTTGCAGATAGCCATGATAGTGTCGTGCATTTGTTTGAACGTGATTGCTCAACCCAAAGACGCTACCAAAAAATTATCGAAGAAGCCCCTGCAACCTGTATTTCGGACTCAACCAAAGAATCTATGTATCAAGCGGCTATATCTGCTGCCAAAGCAGTTAATTACCGTGGAGCCGGAACGATTGAGTTTATCGTTGAAGATGATGAGTTTTTCTTTATGGAAATGAACACTCGATTACAGGTTGAACACCGTGTCACGGAAATGATAACGAATACAGATTTAGTTGAATGGCAAATCAAAGTCGCAGAAGGTGATGAGTTACCACTGAAACAAAGTCAGATTCAATGCAACGGTCATGCGATTCAGGTTCGGATTTATGCAGAAGACAGTTTCAATGACTTTCTGCCCTCAACAGGACTGCTCGAACAAGTTCAATTTCCGCAACAGGATAACATTATTATCGATACGGGAATTCAAAAAAGTGATTCCATCAGCATCCACTTTGATCCTATGATTGCGAAGATTGTTTGCTGGCAGGAAACTCGCGAGAAATGTGTTGAGAAAACATTACAAAGTATGGATGATACTTTTATCTCAGGTGTCAAAACCAATTTGCCCTTTTTGTCCGAAATCATGTCTCTGGATGTTTTTTCAGATAACCAAATTTATACCAACTCTTTGGATAATGGCACTATTTCGGTTGCGATTCCGAAAATCGACAATCAGGTCATATCTACCTTAGCCCATAAGCTCTATTTTCAGGAGACAAACTCAATTTGGCAACAAACCAACCACTGGAGCAACTCAGGAGATTATTTTAATCATTTCAAATGGTTATATCATGGAGAAGATATCGTTATAAACGCTAAATTTCATGATGATTCGGTTATTCTTGATGATGGCTCACAGGAACAAATTCTTGAAAACACCAAACTGTATAAATCTGATAAACAAATATTACTGACTCATAATCATCATCGTTATATTTTTGACATCATCAATCACGAAGCCGATAGCTATATTCATAGCGATAATAATATCGTTTCGCCAATGCCCGGCAAAATCCTGCAAATTAAGGTGAATGAAGCAGATAAAGTGACAAAAGACCAAACCCTGATTATTATGGAAGCAATGAAAATGGAACTAACACTAAAAGCCAACTCTGAAGGTACAGTGAAAAAAACTTTAGTCAAAGAAAATGATATTATCCCAGCAGGAACAGTGTTAATAGAACTGGTTTAAATATTAACAGACTGTAAACAATTCTGTGTATCTGCGCTCATAAATAATCACCTAAGCGATTTTCAAATTCTATCACAAAACGATTCAAAGCAGGCTTCCAGTTGCGAATGGGCATAGTCCATTTGCGGGAGGCCTCTTTTACAGCCAAAAATATCGCCTTTTTGGCAGAATCGTCAGTAGGGAATATCTTACGCTTTTTAATCACCTTTCTGATAACACTATTGAGTGATTCTATCGCATTTGTGGTGTAAATGACTTTTCTAATATCTTCAGGGTAGTCAAAAAAGGTGTTGAGATTGTTCCAGTTTGCTCTCCATGATTTGCCAA
>JAGRJO010000048.1 GCA_020442725.1 Lysobacterales bacterium | reverse complement strand
TGTATCAAAAGATGCTTTGAATTTTTGTTTACGCCTAAACAAACCACTGGTGATTGATGCGGATGCAATAACCTTGTTAGCGAAAACGGACATTCGCTTAAATGCAAACGCCATTCTCACACCACACCCTAAAGAAGCCGCTAGACTTTTAGGCAAATCCACCAAAGAAATTCAAAACGACCGTGTTCAATCGGCTCGCCAAATTAGCAAAAAGTACAATTGTTATACCGTTTTGAAAGGCTCTGGTACAGTTGTTTGCTCTCCAACAGGCGAAGCGTTTATTTGCCCTTATGGCTATAGTGGCATGGCAACGGCCGGTATGGGTGATGTTCTCACCGGAATAATCTCCGGTTTGGTTGCACAAGGATTTAGTCTGTTAGATTCAGCCAATACAGCGGTTGTTTGGCATGCTTTAGCCGCCGAAAAAAGCAATAGAGGCAACTGTTTAATTGCCGGTGATGTGATTGAAAACCTGCCGAGTGTTTTAAATGACTAAAGATATTTCCACACTACTCCAACTTGAGGATTTTGCAAAAGACCTGAGTTCGCGCCTTCAACCGGGAGATGTTGTTTTCCTCAAAGGAGATTTAGGAGCCGGAAAGACTACTTTCACACAGTTTCTGATAAAGAGTTTGGGTTACGATAAAAGAGTCAAAAGTCCGACTTATGCTATTTATGAAACATACAACCTCGATAAAGCGACTGTCTATCATATTGACTTATATCGCATCGGTAATCAGGAAGAAATCTACTATCTAGGCATTGATGATATTTTTAATGGAGAAAACATTGTCATTATTGAATGGCCAGAAAGAGGGAACTCGGTTCTACCTGAGCCGTCAATGATCATCACGTTTGAGCTTTTAAAGAATAAAAAACGTATCGTTAATCTACATATTACTTGATAAATCTTTCGTATCTAACTGTATTTTATAGTTATTTCTTGTTTTTGTCGTTTTTTGATACTAGAATGAGACTATGAAGAAGTTAGTGATTACAGTTATGCTTATCAGCTTCTCCACGGCTTTATTTGCAAGCAGAGAAGTGAAAGGTTTGAGAATTTGGAGCGGCCCGGATGATACCAAGGCTGTTTTGGATTTATCAGATCAGGTTGACTATAAACTTTTTCAGCTCGACAACCCCCCAAGAGTGGTGGTTGATATTGAGCAAACTTCGCTCAAAAATTCGTTATCTGTTACCAGCAACCCTGTCATAAAAAATATCAGAAATGGTAAAAAAGGCAAAAACACATTAAGACTTGTTTTTGATCTGAACGAAAAACAAAAAGCCAAAAGTTTTCTGTTAAAGCCCGCTCAGCAATATGGTCACAGATTGGTTATTAAACTGGAAAATGAACAAGTCCAAAAGAAAACGGTTCAACAGGTTTTAAACAAAAAAGACAGAGACATTATCGTTGCCATTGATGCCGGTCATGGTGGTGAGGATCCCGGAGCAACCGGTGCCTCCGGAACCTATGAAAAAGTTCTTACTTTGCAAATCGCCAACAAACTCGCTGAAATCATCAATAAAGAAAAAGGCATGAAAGCCGTCATGATTCGTGATGGTGATTATTATGTTGCATTACGAAAACGCTTTATTAAAGCCCGAGAAGCTCAAGCTGACTTATTTGTTTCCATTCATGCCGATGCATTCACCGATCCCAAAGTCAGAGGTATGAGTGTTTATATTTTATCCAAAAATGGAGCAACATCAGAGGCAGCTCAATGGCTGGCTCAGTCGGAAAACAAATCCGACTTAGTTGGAGGAGTCGTCTTGGAAGATAAAGACAATGTCTTAGCGAAGGTATTACTGGATTTATCACAAAACGCTGCAATGGATTCGAGTTTAAAAGCTGCTAGCGAAGTTTTAAAGTCTTTGAAAAAAATCGAATCTCCTCATAAAAAATATGTCGAAAGAGCCAGTTTTGTGGTGCTGAAATCACCCGATGTTCCATCTATGTTGATTGAAACTGCTTATATCAGCAACCCTGATGAAGAAAAAAGGCTCAAAACCAGTGACTTCCAAAACAAACTGGCTGATAAAATCAAAGATGGAATCAAAGCCTATTTTTATCAATCTCCACCACCAAACACATGGATTGCAAATCATGTAACCGCAAAAAAACATATTGTTGCCAGTGGCGACACCCTCAGCGGAATCGCTCAATCTTACAACGTCACAATGACCGACCTCAAAAAAGCTAACAATAAAAACAGTAATACGATTTTAGTTGGTGAGGTTTTGGTATTACCAAATACGTTGCCGTAAGGTTTTTGATTATACTTAGTGAGAGTTAAAAAACACCAAGTAGATTCCTAAACCACTTTCCGTCATTTCGACTGAATAAAGTGAATGGAGAAATCTCTAGTGAGATATTTCCATGTGCTTCACGTTGAGATGACGAGGTGCAAAGCCCTGGTCATGTTGAATTTATTTCAGCATCCTTCTTTTCGTTACTTTTGCTTGTGCAAAAATGTTTCTGGAAAACATTTTCACGAAAGCCATCATGGAGGATGGTGAGTATCACGATGATACGAATAAAAAGTAACACAAAACACACCCCAAACTCTCAGCCTAAAGGCTTCCCTCGATATTTCATCAAATTTGGCGTTTGCTTGAAACTCATGTCGCAAGCGACATTCAGACATAAGCAAACGTATTTCCAAATTTTCAAAATACCTCGGTGAGAGTAAAAGGGGATAAAAACCGAAACCTTGTCACTCCCGACTTCGTTCAGGAATCTAGTAACGGTGAGCTAACCTGCTAGTCTTTTCATGGTCAGGATTGGCCATGGAAAGGCTTGTTTGTGTTGTGCTTTGTTGATAGGTGGCGCAGCCTTTTGAACACTCGGTCATATATTTTGCTCCGTTTCTGTTTTATCTGTTTAGTTTAAGATAACTCAAGCCACCGGTCAAATAAACTTTGTTTTAAAATCCAACTCCGAATATCATCGAAGGAAATAGGTTAGCTCCACAATAGATTGGCGCAGGGATGCGCCAATCTATCGCCTGCGTTCAGGGGCGTTTGAGGCGATGTGCACCTTTGCGATAGCAAAGGTGCGCAGCGGGTCAAACGTCCCTTGCAACGCATTGTTAGCCGACGGTCTGGGTCTGAGCCGACAGGAACAAGGCCCGCATTCCACAGGCAAAGGAAGCTACGATCAGCAGCTCTCGTATCAGGTCACGTTTAACCCACGTGTCGGTCATCTGGATTGCTTCGGCCGCTGACAACGATTCCAAACCTGGGCCGCTCAGTTGCATTGCGGTTGGGACGAAGTACATGACCGACCAGACGACGGCGATGAGAAAAATGATTGCTGAACTCAATCGCCACCATAAATGCGGACGAGCTGTCCCAAATGATGTAAACAACGTTAGTAACGCCAGCAGCCCCACGCTTGGTGTCGCTATACGGAAAAAATTTGCGCCAGCCAGTCTGACTACAGGCCCCCATTCTCGTAACGAATCCGGCGGATTTGATGCCCATAGGGTCTCGGTAACCTGCGAAGAGTAGAGTGCTCCCCCAAGTTGGATGGCACACCCCGATACGAACAGGAGCAAAATCAGGTTTCTTAAGACATCTTTTACGCTGCGATTGTTCGACATACTGAACCTCCTATTGAGTCGGCTAAAGTGGAGCTAACCTGCTAGCGTTTTCATGGTCAGGATTGGCCATGGAAATGCTTGTCTGTGTTCTGCTTTGTTGATAGGTGGCGCAGCCATTTGGGCTCTTGGCCATACATTCTGCTCCGTTTTAGTTTCTTCCGTTAACTATAAGATATCTCAAGCCACCGGTCAAATAAACTTTGTTTTAAAATCCAACTCCGAATATCATCGAAGGAAACAGGTTAGCTCCACAATAGATTGGCGCAGGGATGCGCCAATCTATCGCCTCACTAAGAGGCAAATAATAGTTGGTTAAAATAAGCGACGAAGGAGCAAAAACCAACTGTTATTTGTCCTGCTTGAGTGACTTGTTATGTGAATTATTTATTACGCTTAAACATTGCCTTTATATGTTCCCAAGCATCTTTACCCAAAAGAGCGATAGAAACTAAAAACAAAACTTCTCCTGAAATAATCAGGAATGTTGTTGCGGCGGCTACTTCACCTTTTGAAATATCGATAAATGGAAGTAAAGCTATAACACCCCAAACAGCAAATGATAATACTAAACATATATAACCAGCGATCTTCTTCAATTTTAAATTCCACCTTATTCACATAACGCCCAGCTAAGCCGCCGGAACGGAGTTGATTGTTTTGTGCGAGCGTAGCGGTAAAGCACAAAATGAGCAACGCAGTGGAGGTCGGATTGAGCTGTTTGTTAAATGTAGATGTCATGGTCTATATCCAAACCTAAACGCGACAGGCCGGCCATTTGATTTTGGCTAAGTCGAGGCCCACCGTGCCCTGATTTTGAACCCCAATATACACTTACATATGCCTCATTGCTTTCGGCAATTACTTTTTTAAGTTGCTCTTCCTTACCTTCAAAATGGAGCAAGAGCCAATCAATGTGCCGCCTTGAATCTAAGGATTCGACTTTATCCCGACTGGATAGAAACCAGCCGTTCAAGATTGCTGGTTTTTTTCTTCCTTTTGCAATCTTTCCTTTGGTCAAGGTATCTGAAGGCTCAACCTCCAATATTCTCGTTACAAATTCTGGAGCCATTTCTCCGGTATAGATCCGTAAAGTCACATATGTATCTTCACATGTTGGATAGTCATCGATGTAATTCATAGGAGACATTTAACGCCTTGCTCACCAGCGCCCAAGCCGGAGAGGTTTTTGTGGTAAAGTGAAGCGTAGCGAAACCCACAAAAACAGCGTAGGTTTGGGCGTCTGCGTGGAGCTGATTGTTATGCTATTTTGCACCAAAGGTAAATCTCAGGACTTTAAAAGGTCGTATGTACCAATGATAAATAGACACGCTAATTAAGAAGCAAGCAATAAGGAGAAATGCGTACTTAAATGCAGCATCATCCCGAGTCTGTACGACATAGTAACCCACTACCACTATTACTGTCTGGTGCAAAATATAGAAGGGATATACGGCACTATTACTATAAGTAAGTAATTTACCACCCGTTTTTATATATCTTTTTCCATATCCGATTATAGCCAACACCCACAACCATGAATTGGCGTTAAGCAACGCTAAGTACAACCATGAAAGAGGATGACTTAGCCAGTTATCCCATATATTTTTTGGTTCCATTCCGTTCCAACGTATGATGTTTATTGTAATGATAGACGCAAATGCCAACCTAAATATTAGCGCCCTATTAATCTCTATCGTTAACATAATTTGCTTGTAATTATATGAAAGCAATCCAGCGAATACAAAGAATATAAACTGAGAGTGCCTCGCATAATCGTGTATTAGATCGTAAGTTACCGGGTAATGGACACTCAGAATCGTGTACGGAATAATTGCAACTACCACAAACAGTGCAATTAGAAGTAGAGTGCTTAGAGATGCCGCCTCATGCGCTGCAGTACCGCGAAATCTTTGGAGAAACCTAAAAACAGGTATCGATATAACATTATATAAAAATAGATACGGTATAAACCACAGGTGCAACCAGTGAAAATTTCCGTTTGGCCACCAATTGAACTGTAAAAATGTTTTATAGAATTCTAAATACGTGAAATCATTTCCTTGTAACTTTCGCTCAAAATAAATTTGAGGAGCGACCAAAACGAAAGTCCAGATTGCTGTCGGGATTATTAATCGATTGAACCGCTGAATAATAAAGGCTTTATTAGATAGTTTCTCAAGAAGAATACAAGAAATGAATCCTGACACGAAAAACAACAGAGGCATTCTGAAAAATGCCATCCAATAATTCACTTCCATTAAGACATTGCTCTGAGTATTGTTTTTAATATGCCAATCCCACTCTGCTACGAACACCATGTTTACGTGATAAATAAACATTAACAGAATCGCTGCAACTCTTAAAAAGTCAATATAAACATATCTTTCCACTTGACCCTGACTTAATGATTCCTTTTCCAAGCAGTCCTCCAACGTTAAAGGAAATTATATTTTTGAGCATAACAATTTATTATATGTGCATCAATGCAAGATATTAAATATTTTGCGTATTTTAAAGCACCCATTTTCATAGTTTTTCATACTATCACAGCTGTTTTATGTAGTAAAGCGAATTTTTTGTGCTTGTTTAAGCGGAATTACAATCTTATTTATGCATTTATGCAATAATATCAGTAAATATCGGCAATATGTGCATTTTATGAAGCTATTGGATCAGGTTCGTACCAAAATCAGGTTTAAGCATTACAGTAGAAATACTGAAAAAACCTATGTTTCATGGATTAAACAATACATATTATTTCATGGCAAAAGACATCCAAAGGATATGGGAAAAGTTGAAATTGAGCAGTTTTTATCTTATCTTGCAACCACTCGTAAAGTTTCTGCTCCGACTCAAAATCAGGCTTTTAATGCTTTGTTGTTTCTGTACACGCAGGTTTTGGGTATTTCTTTAGAGAATGAAAATATTTCGGCTTTGCGAGCCAAACAAAGAATTAGAATTCCCGTAGTTCTGGATAGTGAAGAGGTTAAGCATATTGTCAGTCAGTTTCCTCAGGGGGTTTATAAAACCATTGTTCAGACGATTTATGGATGTGGTTTGAGGTTGTCTGAGGCGTTGAAATTACGAGTCCAGAATATTGATTTTGCTTACAATCGAATACTTATTTATGACAGCAAATCTTTGAATGACAGAACCGTGCCTTTACCTCAAAAATTGATTGCTGATTATCATAAATTGATAGATTCCAATAAAAAGCAGCACTTGCAGGATTTGGCTGATGGATATGGAACAGTTGAAATGCCTTATGGACTGGCAAAGAAGTATCCTAATGCCGATAAGGAATTTAAATGGCAGTATCTTTTTCCGATGAATAACATTTCCAAAGATCCTGTTTCAGGTGTTTACAGACGCCATCATGTGTTGGAGAGCACTTTTTCTCGAAATTTGAAAAAAGCTGTGACTAAATCCGGCATCAATAAAAAAATTACGGCTCATACTTTTCGCCATTCTTATGCGACACATTTATTACAAGCAGGAATTGATATACGCACCATTCAGGAACTTTTGGGACACAAAAGACTGGAAACGACCATGGTTTATACCCATGTGGTGCGTGAATTGAGTCAGAAAAACCGTTTTAGTCCGTTGGATTATTTGTAATTTAGAAACAAATCTCTCTCGATAAGGAAGCATTATCGAGTATTGAATTAAATCACGGTGGATTGAGGGGATACTTCGGCTATGCTCAGTATGACAATGTTATTTTTTACCCTTTATATTTCTCTGCACCTCTGCGTCTCTGCGAGAGTCATATATCTGTTGTTAAACAACAATGCTATAAAACTATGTTATCATTACCAATATTCAAGTATTTCTGAGAGTCATAAAATGCAGGTTTCAAGATTTCTAATATTGACAGCTTTAATCGCCCATTCCTTTTGTTTTGCAGGCGATCGGGTGACAGGAAAATCATTCGTCACTCGCTCTCCAGTTATTGCACAAAATGGTATGGCGGCCACATCACAACCTTTAGCAACTCAGGTTGCTCTGGATATTCTGAAATCGGGTGGAAATGCGATTGATGCGGCAATTGCAGCGAATGCCATGTTGGGATTGGTTGAACCCACAGGCAATGGCATCGGTGGAGATTTGTTTGCTATCGTTTGGGATGCGAAAACACAAAAACTTTATGGCTTGAATGGTTCCGGGCGGTCGCCAAAATCCTTGTCCAGAGAATGGTTTATTGAAAATGATTATAACAAAATTCCCTCACATGGACCTTTGCCGGTTTCAGTTCCGGGAGCTGTTGACGGTTGGTTTATGTTGCATGATAAATTCGGCAAGTTGCCGATGAAAAAAGTTTTGCAACCTACCATTGATTATGCTGAAAACGGAGCTCCTATTTCTCAGTTGATTGCTTATTACTGGAACTTATCTGTTCCGAAACTAAACAAATATCCCGGCTTTACGGAACAATTCACCATCAATGGCAAAGCCCCAAGAGAAGGAGAAATCTGGAAAAGCCCCAATCTTGCAAACACACTCAAGGCTATTTCAAAAGACGGAAGAGATGCTTTTTACAAAGGCAAAATTGCCAAAACTATTGCAAAATACATGCAGGAAAACGGTGGCTTTCTCAGTTACGAAGACTTATCAAACCATAAAGGAGAATGGGTTGAACCAGTCAGTACCAACTATCGAGGTTATGATGTCTGGGAGTTACCTCCAAACGGTCAAGGAATTGCGGCTTTGCAAATTCTCAATATTCTAGAGCAATCTGATATTGGTAAAATGCAACTGGATTCAGCGGAATATATTCATCTTTTTACCGAAGCCAAGAAACTCGCTTTTGAAGACCGTGCCAAGTTTTATGCAGACCCTGACTTTAGCCAAATACCGGTTCAACAACTAATTTCAAAATCTTATGCCAAGCAAAGAGCCAAATTGATTGATTTAAACAAAGCCGGCAAAAATTATCCTGCTGGTAATCCGGCACTGGAACACGGAGACACTATTTATCTGACAGTTGCAGACAAAGACGGCAATATGGTTTCCTTGATTCAAAGCAATTATCGCGGTATGGGTTCAGGTATGACTCCGCCGGGATTGGGCTTTATTTTACAAGACCGTGGAGAAATGTTTACGCTGGAAGAAAATCATTACAATAGCTTTGAAGGTGGCAAAAGACCTTTTCACACCATTATTCCGGCTTTTATCACAAAAGATGATAAACCGTGGATGAGTTTTGGTTTGATGGGTGGAGCGATGCAGCCTCAAGGTCATGCTCAAATTGTGGTTAATATGATTGATTTTGGCATGGATGTGCAAGAAGCCGGCGATGCTTGGAGAATTCATCACACCGGCTCATCCGAACCAACCGGAGAAAAAATGACTGACGGCGGCATTCTTAACCTTGAGTCCGGTTTTTCATATTCAACCATTCGTCAACTCATGCGAATGGGTCATAATATTCAGTTTGCCAATGGTCCGTACGGCGGTTATCAAGCGATTCAGCTCAAAGATGGCGTTTATTGGGGAGCTTCTGAATCACGAAAAGATGGACAAGCGGCTGGTTATTGATTCTCTCTTAAACCAACTTTACTATTCAAATCTAGTATTTCAATGACAATATCTTTCGCTGAATGTTTATTTCTCAACTTTTGTCGAGTAAAATCCTTCTTTTTTGTTGTATTCAATCATGTTGATATTTGAGCAATCCAGAGTAGGGCGACATGCCTCTGCACAAACACCGGAAACATCATCTAATGCCTTACAAATTCCCGAAGCATTAGAAAGAAAAACAAAACTAGGACTTCCTGAAGCATCCGAGCTTGATGTTATCCGGCATTACACACGATTGAGTCAAAAGAATTTTTCCATTGATACAAACTTTTATCCTTTGGGTTCATGCACCATGAAGTACAACCCAAGGGTTTGTAATTCGCTTGCACTTAACGATGGGTTTTTAAATGCTCATCCGCATACTCCTGATGAACACATTCAGGGAACATTGTCGTGCATGTTTCATTTACAGGAGATTTTACAAGAAGTCACCGGAATGAAGGCGGTTTCTTTAACACCGATGGCGGGGGCTCAAGGTGAGTTTTCTGGAATTGCCATGATAAAAGCCTATCACGATGACCGACAAGATTTTGAACGCAATGAAATCATTGTTCCCGATGCCGCTCATGGAACCAACCCGGCGACAGCCATCATGTGTGGTTATAAAGTGGTTGAAATCCGAACCAACCGTGACGGAAATATCAACCTACACGATTTAGAACCATTACTGAGTGAAAAAACCGCAGGAATAATGCTAACCAACCCATCCACGCTGGGTGTTTTTGAGCCAAACATTAAAGAAATTGCCAATATGGTTCATGAAGCCGGTGGTTTACTTTATTACGACGGAGCTAATTTGAACGCTATTCTAGGCAAGGTTCGTCCCGGAGATATGGATTTTGATGTGATTCACATGAATTTGCACAAAACATTTTCCACCCCTCACGGCGGCGGTGGTCCGGGTTCCGGAGCCATAGGAGTCGGAAGAAGATTGGTTCCTTATATGCCAACACCTTTTGTTGGCAAATCCGAACATGGTTATCACTATGTTGATGAAAAACAAGCCCCCAAATCCATTGGTAAACTTTCGGCTTTTGCCGGAAATGTCGGAGTGAACTTACGTGCTTATATTTATGCTTTGCTTTTGGGCAAACAAGGAATGCCAAGAATTGCCGAGTTTGCCACTTTGAATGCCAATTATTTGATGAAACAACTGGAAAAGGTTGGTTTTGAGTTAGCCTTCCCAAAACGTCGTGCCAGCCATGAATTTATTGTCACCTTGAAAAAGCAATCCAAAGATTTAAACTTGACGGCTACCGATGTTGCAAAACGCCTGCTAGACTATGGAATGCACGCACCAACGATTTATTTTCCTCTTTTGGTTGCCGAATGTATGTTGATTGAACCAACTGAAACAGAATCGAAACAAACCATTGACCGCTTTGTTGAAGCGATGTCCGACATTCTGAAACAAGCTGAATCAGACATTGAAACCATCAAGCAAGCACCTCATACCGCACCGAACCGTCGTCTGGACGATGCTAAAGCAGTGAAACAACCAAACTTGGTATGGAGGAATCCGGCTCAATAACATGGCGGATAGTCAGCGACGAGGAATTAAGCAAATAATCAATGCCGGCAAGTGGTCCATGCAAGGTTTGCACGCAGCATTTAAACACGAAGCGTCGTTTCGTTTAGAGGTTTATTTAGCTGTTCTATTAATTCCGATAGCGATTTATTTTTCAAAATCTCCGATGCAGTTATTGTTGATGTTAGGGACTGTTCTTGTTGTTTTGTTGGTTGAAATTTTAAACTCGGCAATCGAAGCTGTTGTCGACATGGTGTGTGGAGAAGAACGTCATGAGTTGGCAAAAAGAGCCAAAGATATGGGCTCGGCTGCAGTATTCTTGGCTCAAATGCTGGTTTTGGCAAGTTGGGGAACTATTTTCTACATAAACTATGTCTGATAAAACCATCATTCGATGTCAATGGTGCGAAGGAGATGCTGTTGACGAGCATTATCATGACACTCAATGGGGCGTGCCAATTTATGATGATGTCACCTGGTTTAAATTTCTAACTCTCGAGGGTGCTCAAGCCGGTCTCAGCTGGAGAACCATAGTGCATAAAATCAGTGGTTACGAGATCGCTTTCCATCATTTCGATATTGATAAAGTGGCTCAAATGAGTGATTCTGAATTGGAACTGTTAAGAGAAGACACAAATATTATTCGCAATCGCCTGAAAATATATTCCACCCGCAACAATGCACAACAAATAAAAAAGATTCAAAAGGAGTTTGGCTCTTTTAATCAATACTTATGGAACTTCGTAGGCGGAAGTCCGATTCAGAACAAACATCAAGCGCTTTCCGAGATTCCGGGAAAAACAAACATTTCAGATGCGATGAGCAAAGATTTG
>JAGRJO010000047.1 GCA_020442725.1 Lysobacterales bacterium | reverse complement strand
ACCCCCAAATAATCGAAGAAATGACTAAACATAATTGTGAAATGATAAAAGTCGCTTTAGTTGACAGACTTTTTGAAAATACATTTGTTTGAATAACAAGGCTTAATAAACTGATAGCAACAGCTATCCACAGGATTCCTGAGAATCCTACAAAATAGGTATATGCAAGCGCTGAAATGATTTCTACGATATGAAAAAAATATCGTCTTTTGGGTAAAGTTGAATCGTTATGGTTCTCTTGAAAATTTTCTGTCATCATTTTTTAAACAAATTAATTAAGTATTCTAGCAAATTATAGTGATAAAATGACCGAATAATCATTTCGAAAGTAAAAACAATGAAATTATACAGTTATTGGCGTAGCACGGCTGCCTACAGAGTCAGAATTGCATTAAATATCAAAGGATTGGACTACGAATACTGTCCAGTACATTTAGTTAAAAATGGTGGAGAACAATTTTCGCAAGAGTATAAATCCATCAATCCGCAAATGCTGATACCCTCATTGATTACTGAAAATAATGAAGTTATTACCCAATCATTGGCAATTATTGATTATCTTGATGAAAAGTATCCTGAAAAAACGCTATATCCTGTAAATATTGCTGAAAAATACCGTGCAAAAGCCATCGCTTTAAGTATTGCTTGTGATATTCATCCACTCAATAACTTAAGAGTGTTGAAGTATTTGAAAGAAAAATCTTTTCAGCAAAACCAAGTTGATGATTGGTATGCTCATTGGATTCATCAAGGGTTTTCAGCAATCGAAAAACAAATTGAGCAAACAGCCGGCACATTTTGTTTTGGAGAAATAGTTTCGGTCGCGGACATTTTTCTGGTTGCTCAAGTATACAATGCCAACAGATTTAATGTTCCGTTAGATAATTATCCCAATATACTCAGGATTAACTCGAATTGTCTCAAACGTGATGAATTTATCAAGGCTATTCCCGAAAATCAGCCTGATTACGATGTTTAATTTCAGGATTCTTCGGTTACAAATCTCTCAGTTAATCGATTGACTTGAAGCTGTAATACCTGATTAACGATGGGAGCAAGTGATTCTAAACCCTCTTTGGAATAGCCACTAACATTATAGACTAGTGTCAGTTTACTGTTATTTTCGTCAATTGCAGAAAACTTCCAGCTCATACCACCGTGCAACCCCATCATCTGTATTGGACCAAGTCCGCCGGTCATAAGAATTTCTTCATTTGGTTTTACAAAAGTCACAGTCATGTGCCAAACCTGGTTATCACCATCAATTTCACAAAAACAACCGCCGGCTTTAGGTTGTAGAAACATATTTTCAGATTTGCCAAACCATGTGTGGTCTTTATCCCACCATTGTCCAATATTTAAAAATTGCTGATAGAGGTTTTGAGAATTGGTAGGAATAGATTTCTCAATTTGTACTGAAAAGCCATTCGCTGAACTTGATGTAACTTCAGCAAAAGAAGTTGCTGAAGTTAAAATCAGTATAAAAGAAATCAAAGACTTCATTCTTTTTCTTCGATGTTCTCACTATTTTTTTCAGGGAAATAGTTTCCTTCGGTTCTGACCAGTCTATCATTCTCGAAGTAGAGAGTTAAATGTTTAACTTTATCAATTTTGCCTTTTAATTTCATGGTGTTAATATAGTCCCAACGATCTTGATTAAAAGGATCGGCAATCGCAGGTGTACCAAGAATTATCGCTACTTGGCGTTTGCTCATATTGGGCTTAATTTCATCAACATCATCTTGTTCCAAAACATTTCCTTGTTGAACCGGTGTTTTATAAACACAAGCCGTGGAAAAGAACAGAACAAACAATGAAACTAAAATAGTAGATATTTTCATAACAATAATTAAACTTTTTAACAGTGCAAATGATACAATATTGCCGGTTAAATAGCAGTTAAATTGTATTATATTGGCAAATATAATCCGTTAATGGATGACTTATGAAAGGCGAAAATATTAAAGAAGCAGGGTTAAAAGTAACACTCCCACGACTTCAGGTTTTGGAATTTTTGGAAAAAAATGTTGGTAAACATTTTTCAGCAGATGAATTATTCACGCAGATAAGAACCAGCAGTAGTGAAATTGGTTTGGCAACAATTTACCGAGTTCTAAATCAGTTTGAAGAAGCCGGTCTGGTTATAAAACATCAGTTTGAGAATGGTCAGGCTGTTTATGAATTGGATACAGGTGAGCATCATGATCACATGGTGGATGTTGAAAGTGGTGAAGTGAAAGAGTTTTATGATGAAGAAATTGAAGCGCTTCAGGAAAAATTAGCGAAAAAATATGGTTATGAACTCGTTGATCATAGCATGGTTTTGTACGTGAAAAAATTATAATACTTTATGGAAATTTACAAGAAATTTACGGTTGAATCAGCTCACTGGCTGCCTAATGTTCCTGATGGTCACAAGTGTGGTCGATTGCATGGCCACTCAATCAATATTATTATCAGCGTTGCAGACAAGGTTGATGGACAATCCGGATGGGTTATGGATTTTGCTGATATAAAAACTGCGTTTAAACCAATATATCACCTATTGGATCACAATTGTCTTAATCATATAGATGGCTTGGAAAACCCAACCAGCGAAAATATATGTTTATGGATTTGGGAAAAGTTAAAACCTGAGTTACCAAATCTTTCTCAAGTTGAAGTTTGTGAAACTTGTAATTCGGGTTGTATTTATCGGGGAATCTAAGTCTGATTTTTTCTACAGAAAAGCTAACTCAACTTTTCAAAATAGAAGTGTTTTGGTTTACTGTTATTCTAACTTTGTTAATTATTTCTTCGATCAGTTCCTGTGCCAAAAAACCACCATCCAGCCTTGATAATATTTGCACAATATTTGACGAAAAGAGCAGGTGGTATAAACACGCAAAGAAATCTGCTAAGAAATGGGGAACACCAGTTCAAGTTCAGATGGCAATACTCAAGCAGGAATCATCATTTAAACATGATGCGAAGCCGAAACGAAAAAAACTACTCGGTTTTATTCCTTGGACCAGACAATCTTCGGCTTTTGGATATGCACAGGTATTGGATGAAACCTGGGAGCAATACATTGATGAAAGTGGTAATAACGGCGCTGACAGGGATAGCTTTAAGGATGCCATAGACTTTATAGGTTGGTACACATTCAAGACTCATAGCATTACAGGTGTATCAAAATGGGATGCTTACAATCAATACCTTGCTTATCATGAAGGGCAAGGTGGCTTTCAAAGAAAGACTTTTAAAAATAAAAAATGGTTGTTGGAAACAGCTCGACGAGTTGATAACACAGCAAAAACTTACTCAACTCAACTTAAAAACTGTCAATAATGTTCAAAAAATATAGTAATCACATTGTGCTTATCGTCATAGCAATCTTTTCATTTCTGTCAATATGGTTGAGTCAACCTAGAAAATTAAGTCAGGAAACTCAACTTACAAGTGGTTTCAAAATGCAAAATGCGGTCGCAATCAACAGAAATATAAGCAAAGAACCGCATTATGTAGGGTCACCTAATCATGAAGTTGTCAGAGAGTATATTATTTCAGAACTTGAGACATTGGGTTTGCAGGTTGAAACTCAAACTGAGCCGGTGCTCAATGAGCAAAATGTATATTCTTCTGTGACTAACGTCATTGCTCGTGTTCCTGCTAATAGTTCAGCTCCGAGTACGGATGCGATACTTGTAATGTCGCACTATGACTCCGTTCCCTATCAATCATTTGGCGCTGCTGATGCCGGTTCCGGTGTGTCAGTGATTCTGGAGGGAATCAGAACGATATTACAAAGTAGCAGCGAAAGACATAATGATATTATTATCCTTATCACTGATGCAGAAGAAATCGGATTACTGGGTGCAAAGGCATTTGCTGATAAACACAGATGGATGAGTGATGTAAAAATTGTCATGAATTTTGAAGCTCGCGGAACCGCAGGACCGGCTTTTATGTTTATGGAAACCAATCAGGGTAATGCGAAACTTCTGGATCTTTTTAATCAGTCACAAGTTCAATATCCAAATTCCAATTCTTTAGCGTACAGCATTTATAAACTCCTTCCGAATGATACCGATTTAACTGTTTTTCGTCGTGATCACGATATTCAAGGTTATAATTTTGCCTTTATAGATAACCATTTCGACTATCACACTCCCAGGGATAATAGTGATAACCTTTCGTTAAACTCTTTAGCTCATCAGGCTTCATATTTAGTGCCGATTCTGCAAGAATTATCAATAACAGATTTGACACATATTCGTACAGATGGAGATATGGTTTATTTTCAATTACCGTTTTTGAAGACGATTTCCTATCCCTTTTCCTGGGCAGTTTCATTGAGTCTTGTCAGTTTATTGCTATTTTTGAGTGTTGTTCTTGTAACTGTAAAAAAAGGTTTAGCCAATCCGAAGAGGATTCTTTCAGCAACATTGCCGTTTCTCAAGTCGATAATTATGGTTTTATTTATCTGCTTTGCATTATTGAAATTTCTTTATTGGTTGCATCCTCATTATTCAGAAATCATGCAAGAATTTACCTACAACGGTTATTGGTATATTCTGTTCTTTTGTTTGGTGGCATTCAGTACAAATTATTTTTTGTATTCCTATGCTCGCGAAAAATTTAATTCAATCGAGCTTATGATTGCGCCGATATTAATTTGGCAGATTATTATTTTACTTTTTAGTATCTATTTAACCGGTGCTCACTTTTTTATTCTTCTTGGGCTGACAGGAACTTTAATTCTTGCAGTTCGAGTTTTCTTTAACAGGTTGAGTAATTATTTGGTTCTTCTATTGGTAATTCCTTCGATAGTGATATTTGTTCCTTTGATAGTTCAACTTCCGGTTGCTTTAGGACTCTCAACATTACCTTTTGTCGGTGTATTGCTGGTAATGATTTTGTCAGTTTATCTGCCGGTTTTGTTTGATAAAAATACAATTGAGGTCAATAGATTTGTTTTTGTTTTTATCCCATTGGCGATTTATATTTTTGCAGAAACTCAAGCATCATTTAATAAAGACAGACCACTTCCTGATAGCTTGTATTATTTCCAAGACGAGAAAACACAGAAATCCTATTATTACACCCATGATTATAAAACTGATAAATGGACCAACCAGTTTTTCACTGAGAATGTACTAACAGAAGAAGAGTTTAAAGAATTTATTACTCATCAGTGGTTGTGGGCGAAACACGTGGCTTATACAGAAAATAGACACATTCCTGTTGCAAACGTGGAAATTTTGAATGATACGACCCTAGATGGAAAAAGAAATATCAAATTTTTGATTCAGTCTGGGAAAGAGGTCAATCGTATGAATTTGATAACAAATAATGAAGTTGTCATTTATCAACTATCTATCAATGGTGAGAAAAGTAATATCTCTAATGAAAAGAAATATCAGCAACAATCAAGATTGTTAAGAATATACGCAAATCAAGAGTCTTTCTTTGAAGTGAATATGGTTGCGAGCTCAGACTCTGATATAGACTTATCATTGTACGAACTAACTCCGGGACTGATTGAGAAATTTAATTTGCCGCAAAGACCTGAAGAGTTTATGCCTAAACCATTTGTCGCTAGTGATTCGATTGTCACTAAACAGAATTTGCCAATCAAAAAGTAAATGTATTATTTACTCTCGTCAAGTGCATTAAAGAGAAATTTGGTATAGTCGATTATTCCGATGTATTTACCATTTTCCTCGATTGGAGCAATTCTGATGTTGTAATTATTCATGAGCCGAGGAACATAGCGGATATTTAAATGTGAAGGAATTGCAAATACCGGTTTAGTCATGATTTCATAAACACTCACTTCATCCAATGTTTTGCCGGGTACAATAACACCGTGAATAATATCACTAACAGTTACAATGCCATTGGCATCAGATTGATTTCTTTTCTGTATTATTAACGCGTTGACCTTTTTCTCTTTCATCAATTTGACTGCATCTCTGACACTTGCTAGTCCATCAATATAAAATAGTTGATCCGATGCTATATCTTTTATTTGAGTATAAGTTTCCATAATGAGTTTTATAGTTGTTCGGTTTTAAGATTTTCCCGGATTGCTTTTATTTGGTTTGAAAAACCGGCAACCTTGTCAATATTGAGTGCAATCAATACGCCATTACCGGGATCTTCTATATTACATTCTTCGGAGACTGTATCCATGATTTTCTTTGTGTGATGTTCTTCCACAATTAGTAAAACAATATCTGTTTTATCTCTGATTGAAAGACCCAAAAAGCTCGAAGAATCAATGCCAGAACCTTTCCCCTGAATAATTACATCGCCGGTAGCTCCTGAGTCTTTAGCCGTTTTTACAACTTTTTCAGTAATACTCGGATCTACTAATGCAACAATTAAATTAAATTTCATAAGTCTATTTTCCGCTTTTTTTAATTTTACTAATATATGTGATTAAGTCAATTATCTGTGCATACCCCAAAACCGTAATCATCGGAAAAACACTGGCAAAAGCAATTAAGCCAAAGCCATCTAAAGCAGGATTTCTCCCGGGTACGACTGAAGCAAGCCCTAAACCTAATGCAGCCACAATCGGCACAGTAACTGTCGAGGTGGTAACTCCACCGGAATCATAAGCAAGTGCTACGATATCCTTTTTGACAAAAATGGTTTGAATAATAACTACAATGTACCCAACCATTATGTATGTGGCCAATGAGCCACCAACAACAATACGATATGTTCCAACAGCTAGTGCAAGTGCTACCCCTATAGCCACTACAAACCGAAGATAGAATGTTCCTATTGTTCCTCCTGAAACTTCATTCGCTTTAACTGCAACAGCATAGAGTGAAGGTTCAGCAATAGTGGTTGAGAAACCAATCAGAGCTGCAAAAATATAAATCCAGTAGTAAGCCTGCCAATCTGTCAGCGAACCGGAATAGTGGTCTTTCAGAAACTCGGGAGATGAAAGCTGTTTCGCCATGAGTTCTCCAACGGGAAATAGAGCTTTCTCCAAACCAATCAGAAAGAATGTCAAACCAATGATGACTAAAATGACACCAAATAAAACTCTGCCGAGGTTGGGTATGGATTTCTTAATTACAAAAATTTGAAAAACAGCAATGAGTGTCACTATAGATGCGACATCCTTAATTGTATTAACAAATGTATTGGCAAGTTCTTGAATTAACATAAACTCTAAAAAATAACCATTCCGTAACCCATCACAAATATCATTGGTAACAATGAAGCAAAAGCTATTAAGCCAAAGCCGTCAGTTAGCGGACTTCTGCCTTCAATAATGCTTGCTAGTCCAACACCAAGAGCTGTTACTAAAGGAACCGTAATGGTTGAGGTCGTTACACCGCCGGCATCATAGGCAATTCCTATGATTTCATCCGGAGCGAAAACAGTCATCAGGATTACCAGAACGTAGCCACCGATAATCAAATAATAAATTTTCCAACCTTTAATAATTCTCCAAATTCCAATTAAAATTGCCAAACCAACAGATACAGCTACTGATAACCTCAGACCCATTGCATAGCTTGATTCATTTTCTGCACTAATGAGATTGGCCTGGACAGCAATTTCTGCAGCTTCTTTAGAGACAGCTATCAATGCAGGTTCTGCAATTGTTGTAGAAAAGCTCAGTAAGAATGAAAAGGATAATAACCAAAACAAACTGCCTTTTTTGGCTAATGCATAGGATAAATTCTCACCAATTGGAAACAATCCTAACTCAAGTCCTTCCACAAAAAGCATCAACCCAACGACAACAAAAATGAGTCCGATTAAAATTTCTGTAAGGTTTGGAAATGGTTGATGTAAAACAACAATCTGAAAAAATAACACAACGAAAATTATTGGTAACAAATCCAGAAAAGACACTTTTAGCTTTTCGGTAATTATTTTTGTGAGTTTTAGAACCATTGAATTGGTGTTTGGGTTTTTCCGGTAAATTATGGAATGAGTTACTAGTGTAACATTATATATTTTTTATGAATTTCCATAAAGAGTTGTAGAATTAAAAGTCGATAATCTGAAAATTAGAAACTGAATGCTACAAAAGCATTACAAAAAAACTGTGTATTTGATAATGCTTAAATTGTCAGTAAAAGATACTCAAATTATCGATTGAAAAGCTTTTCCATGTTTTCATAAATGTAACAAAGATGCTCGATAAATTTTTAGTGAGGGTATGGACCTTTATAACTAAAATCTCGTATTTCTTTTGTCCAATTCAACGAGGAGTTGGTTAGTGAGTAAGATTTAACTGATAAAGGTACAGTCTCATATTGGTTATTTATCAATCGAACTGATGGCAAATCAACAAACACTAATTGCTCACCAATGACTTCGAAAGGTCTAAAAGAAGAATGATTCATAATACTGCCTAATACTTGTCCAGAAACAGAATAAATCGTCCATATATAATTATCCCATTTGGCGTTATCGCTATCCTGATTACTTACTAATACATAGTCTCCAGAGATACTTTTAAACTTCCGACCTACAACCGCTGGGATGAGATTATCTGATTCAACATGAATATTTTGTTTAACCATTCTACTGGACATTGGTTTTACGCTAGCTAATTCCAAACTGTTAATATCATCAATCACAACAGAGCCAAAAATTTGTGTAGGCGGTGTAATTTCTTCTGCCATCATGCCTTGTATTTTTTGTTCGAAAAAACTCCATTGAAAGTCATAACTGTATGTATTGCTTATGTTATCGAAAGTTGGATAAGCGGTTAGGTTGAATTTTGAATGAATTGTATCTTGAACTTGCGAACTTACATCTTGCGGAAGCTGAAGTTCTTTTATTTGCAATGTTTGACCAGTCATAGATAACGTTGAAATTGCTAGAAACTTTAGGTTTTTACTTGATTTCTGAGTTAGTATCTTTGAATCAATAACAGCAATAGGTATATCAGCCGAATCACTTTTCCAATTCACGTTGCCGGTGCTTGCATCAATTGACTTAATTCCATTTTCAGGACTAGCAATTAAAATTTGTGATGATTCCTTATCAAGAATCACACCTTTGAAAAGCTCAAATGAAAATGAGTTTGAAGTAAGGAGAAGTGTTGTAAACCCAATAAAGTAAATCAATTTATACATTTTTGTTCACCAATATGTTATCTAATTGCGGTACACATGTTTTTCGATAAAAACAACAGTAATCAACGTAACCTAGTTTGAATTCTACTATATTTTTTTTACATTTTATAGTAGGATTGTTTATGCTTTGAAAATAGTGGTGATTAACAGTGATTAAATGTATAAAAAACAGGCATAACTTAAGCAGTAAATGCTTAATACTTGGATTATTTTTTATTGGGAGTGCTTTAGCGCAGGACTGGCAGAGTCTTGGTCCGGGACCACTCTTGTATGGTCAATCTGAAGGGATGCCTGATACTCCTGTTATTGGCGCGATTCACGGGATTGCAACACACCCTACCAATGAAAATATTATTTATGTTGCGACAGTAAATGGAGGGGTTTGGAAGACCTCAAATGCAATGGATTTGAGTCCAGACTGGATGCCATTAACCGATAACCAGAACTCTTTATCAATGACTGATATAGTATTTGATTTTTCAGATGTCAGCTTTCAAACATTAGTTGCATCATTTGGACGAAAAAGTAGTTTAGGAAGTGTTGGCGGTAGTAGAGAAGGGTTAATCAAGACAATTGACGGAGGTAATACATGGTTCCCCGTAAATGGTATGTCAGGGAAAAATATTATTAATGTCTATGCAAACGGCTCTACGTTTGTCACTGCGGTGGATGTTGCAGACTCATATACATGTGGAAATATTGGGATTTTTAAATCCACAAATGGAGGAACTAATTGGTCTCATACTATGAACCTAGGTAACACTACTGGTATGGTAGTTGATCCTCACGATAATAGTATCTTGTATGCGGGTGTCAATACATATGGAGGAGTTTGTTCGCCAGGGGCAGTGAGTGGTATTTACAAATCTATAGATAGTGGTAGTAGCTGGATAAAAGTCAGTGATATAGCAATGGATACTGTCGTTGGATCTGATACTTGCCATTATAAGATTTCAGTGGGATCCACTAGTGATATTGTTTTTGCTGGCATGGCTTGTCAGGGAAAGCTTGCAGGTGTATTTCGTTCGGATAATGGAGCATCAACATGGACTGCAATGGATATTCCTGAAACAAATGAATCGGGAACAATGGAAGGTATTCACCCCGGTGGGCAAGGCGGATTGCACTTTTCATTAGTTGCAGATCCATCTAATAATAATATTGTTTACGTTGGAGGAGATAGACAGCCAGCTTCTGGAACATCACCATCTTTTCCGAATTCAATCGGTGCAAATACTTATTCAGGAAGACTTTTTAGAGGTGATGCCTCTCAAAGCCCTGGTTTTCAATGGGCACCGTTGACACATTCAGGAACTGCTAGTAATAGCTCTCCTCATGCAGACTCAAGAGATATGCAATTTGATTTTCAAGGAAACCTTCTGGAGTCTGATGATGGCGGGATTTATCGAAGAACGAATCCTACTAATTCCAGCGGTGATTGGGTCTCAATTAACGGAAACCTTAGAGTAACCGAACAACATGATATGGCGTTTGATACAACATCAAACATAACATTGAGTGGTAATCAAGATAATGGCACAAGCAGACAAGATACATTTAACAGCGGAAGTTGGTCTGTGATTAGTGGCGGAGATGGAGGCGATGTTGTGGTGGACACACTATCATTATCTGGTGTAAGTCAGTCGATAAGATATGTCAGTTTTCAGAACTTACAAGTATTGAGGAGAATAACCTATGATAATAATAATAATTTTATCAGCATAGATTATCCATCTTTGATAGTCCTTAATGGAGGTGACCCGATTTCTGCTCAATTTGTTACTCCCTTATCAATTAATAATTTAAATGGGAACAGACTAATCATAGGAGCTGGTAATTCAGTATACGAATCTTTGGACAAAGGGGATACTGTGACAGAGGTTGGACCCGGAATTTTTACAGTAGGCACAGGAAGAAACAATATTGCTTATGGTGCAGCAGGTAATGAAGATATATTATATATTGGAGGATGTCAAGGAAGCTGTTACGATGGATCGGATGGTAGTGATGGAGTGTTTGTAAGAACAGTATCAAATGGGTCGTTGAATCATGTTTTTACTCCTAATGATTTAATCCAAGGTGTTATTGTTAACCCTTCTGACCCGACAGAGGCATTTATTATTGAAAATCTCAGGGTGTTACATACAATTAATACAGGAGCTAATTGGACTGATATTACAGGTTCATTGTCAAATTTCGGAAGATTCCGTTCGATTGAATTTTTAACTGATAGCAATGGAAGTGACAATGGGGTGGCTGTTGGAGCTGATAAAGGCGTCTATATTTCAAAAGAATCTACTAATTACAGCTCATGGTCTGTTCTAGGCACTAACATGCCTAACGCATTGGTTTATGAGTTAATGTATCACTCGGATAATGATAAGCTAATTGTAGGGACTATGGGAAGAGGATCGTTTGTATTATCTGGTGTTTTAAATGACTTGATATTTATGAATGGTTTTGAGTAAGAACAGAGTTATCTTTACTTTTTTCTTTTGCAAAAAAACCTGCAGTTAAAGCAGGTTTTTTTTATTGAAATTTAAGAAAAGTTTTTAAGAGAACAAATGCTCAACGGCAGCTCGTTCTTCTCTAAGTTCTTTTTCAGTTGCATCCAACCTTTCTTGTGAAAATGAGT
>JAGRJO010000046.1:6416-11807 GCA_020442725.1 Lysobacterales bacterium | reverse complement strand
GTTTGTGTGATTGGTAGCGGAGCAGGTGGTTCTCCGGTTGCTTATGAGCTTGCTAAAGCAGGTTATAAGGTGATAATACTGGAAAAAGGTGGTTGGTTTGATGAAAAGGATTTTACCAAAGATGAAATGCTCAGCAGAAGACGAGTATTCCGGTCGAAATTTAAAGACGAAAGACATGTATTGTCTGAACCAAACTCTAAAGGTGAATTTAAAGAAAGTACAACATCGCAGTTTTGGGGTGGAAATATAGTTGGCGGTGCGACCAACTTTATGAGTGCTTATTTTCATCGTTTAAAACCTCAAGACTTTCGTTTACTCAGCACCTTTGGCGAAATAGAAGGTGCCAATATTGTTGATTGGCCTATCAGTTATGAAGATTTGGAACCTTATTACACCAAAGTTGAAAATCTGATTGGTGTTTCAGGAAAAGTGGTCAATCACCCCAATCTGGAACCTCGCTCAACCGCAGACTATCCGTTCCCTCCAACTGCAGAACATCCCATTGCTAAAAAGTTTGATAAAGCTGTCAAAGAACTTGGTTATCACTCTTTGCCAATGGCGAGAGGAATTCTCTCCAGACCACACAAAGATAGAAACGCTTGTGTATTATCGGGTTATTGTGGAAGTTTTGGTTGTGAAACTAAGGCCAAAGGAAGTTCCCGCGTGGCATTATTGAATGATGCTGTCAAATCCGGGAATTGTGAAGTTATTACTTATGCTAAAGCCTATCAAATCAATACAAATAACTCCGGAAACGCAGAATCTGTCAGTTTTTATGACGCCGATGGTAATGATTTAAAAATATTAGCCCGAAAAGTGGTTGTGGCGTGTTATTCCATTGAATCGTCTCGGTTGTTGTTAGCATCCAAAGGCGTCAAACATCCCGATGGAATCGGCAATAAATACCAACAAATTGGTAAAAACCTACATTGCTGTGCCGGTGGAACTGGGCATGGAGTTTTTGATTTATCAAAATTAAGTGAATATGAGCAAAACGAAATGTTATTGCGAGGACCATTTTTCAATCGGGCATTGCAAGATTGGTACACGATTGATGATCAATCGGCATTTGACAAACCTGTTAAAGGCGGAACCATCGATTTTGTATTTGATCCACCATCATTTACTTCCAATGCGATGGATTTGCGGTTTAAAAACGGCAAATTATTGTGGGGAACAGAGTTAAAGCAGCGTCTTAAATCGCATTTCACTCAATCCAAGGATTTTAAATTTGAAGTTTTTTGTGACTGGTTGCCGAATGATAATTGCCATGTTTCACTCGATAAAAAAGAAAAAGATAAATGGGGCTCAGCGGTTGCAAAAGTGAAAGCAGGTTATCATCCACACGATCTCAAAGTGGCTCAATATTTGGTTGATAAAGGTGTGGAAGTGATGAAAAAAATGGGAGCAGACCGAGCTTATGGAAATGTCTGGTCGAGTCCAACTTCAAATCTCATGGCTGGAGGGTTACGGTTTGGTAATAACCCTGAAACTTCAGCTTTGGATGCCAACTGTCGAGTCCACGGAACCGAGAATATCTATGTCACAGATGGAAGTTTTATGCCTAATGGCGGTAGTGTGACGCCGACATTCACAATCTATGCGAACTCATTCAGAGTTGCTGATAAAATTCTCCAAAGTTTATCTAATAGAGCAATCGAACAGAACACTTTGGTGTTTAAATACTAAAGCTTTATGAAAAAATTGAACATATTTATTAGTCTCACTAAAAATGAGATGAAGTAAGAGCTAATTTTGAAATAAACATTTGATTTAAAACTAAAGGATTTAAAACTAAAGGGTCTGAAAACTATTGTACCAGACCCTTCATGATTTTATTGAAGTTTACTCAAAATAAAACTTCCCTCTTGACACCTTTTCAGGAAAGACTTGATTCATGGTTTCAGCATCATATAAACGGCCGTTTTGCATGACTTGGTAAATGTCGTCGGATTTATAAATATCATCCAGAGGATTGCTATTAAGGATGATAAGGTCGGCTAGTTTGCCTTTTTCCAATGAACCTAAGTCATTCTCCATGCCAATGTATTTAGCTCCGTCAATGGTTGCGGCTCTAATGACATTGATTGGTGGCATTCCGCCTTGAGCGAACATCCACATTTCCCAATGAGACCCCAAGCCTTCGCGTTGTCCATGTGCACCAACCATGACTTTGACTCCGGCATTTTGTAATTTGGTTGCGACTTCTGCATTGCGGATGTGATTGTAATCTTCCAATGGAGCTTTTGTTCTGCGAACAGATATTGGTTCTAGAATATGTTTCGGAACATACTTGGTGAGAAGAGGGTGCTTCCAGACTTCTGTAGTATCGTACCAATATCTTTCACCCCAAATTCCGCCATAACCAACAATCAAAGTTGGTGTATAAGCAGTTTCTGATTGTGACCATAACTGCACAACGTCATCATAAATCGCTGCCACCGGAATCGAGTGTTCAATTCCTGTGTGCCCATCAACTATCATACTCATGTTGTGCATAAATAGTGAGCCACCCTCGGGAACAACCATAATGCCTGTCTGTCTGGCAGCTTCAATCACTTGTTGACGTTGATTACGACGTGGTTGATTATAGCTTTTAACTGAAAATGCACCGACAGATTTCAATCTCTCCAAATGTCCGACGGCATCTTCAACGCCATTAACTTTGGCAGTGAAAAAGTGTGTCGCACCGTACAGAATGGTTCCAGTTGAGAAAGTTCTTGGAGCTGTAATCACCCCGGCTTTTTGCATTTCACTCGCTGAGAAAACAGCGGCGGTATCAGCAGACGGATTGTGTTCGGTGGTAACACCAAATGCCAGATTTCCTAGAGCGTGCCAGCTGGCTTGTGGAATGATTTGGTTGTTCGCATAAGGTCCGTGCCAATGTACATCAACGATTCCTGGCATTATGGTTTTACCACTAACATCCATTACTTCAGTACCTTTAGGAATATTGACATCTGTACCTATTTCTGAAATTCGGTTATTTTTAATCAAAATAGTTGCATTTTTCAGCACTTCATTTCCGTTCATAGTGATGACTGTCGCACCGGTTAATGCCACAGATGAATCAGGAATATCAGATTTGACATCGAATTCGATGTGAATTTGATCAGCGACATTCTCGTCTTTACCGCCTAAATAGGTGAATTTTTCAGAAACTTTTTGTTGATAAATATTAGGACCAAGCGCCCAGGATAATTTTTGAGAATCCTTTGACCACGCCAGATAACTTCCTGCAATATCAGAGAACTTTTGTAATGGCAGATTGTTGGAACCGGAACCGGTTGAAATAAATTTACCACTCTGAATAAATGGAGTGACATAAACCTGAAAATTCTGGATAAATGCCAGCCAGTTTTGATCCGGCGAAATACTGAAATTTGTAATCCATTGACCGGAATAGTGCTCCTGTTGATTATGCCCGGATGAATCCTTACTGACAAGTTGTGTGGTTATCACTTCGCCTGATTGATCCGATGTGGAATAAAATACACGGTCTGAATCTCCGGCAAAGAAAGGATCGGAACCGTTTTTATCAATGAGAGTGGTTTTTCCTGATTTCACATCAATTACAAACACACCGGTATCTTGTGAGTAGAGAGGAGATGTCAGATAGCCTCCGCCAATGGCTTCATAGACAACTGTTTTATTGTCCGCTGATAATGAAGGACTAATAAAATGTCCGGGTTTTTGAGTGATTTGTTTGGATTTGCCGGAAAGATTAGAAATTTGAATAGTTCCAAGGTTTTCATCGTTCCAAGTGGTGTAAACGATGGATTTGCCATCTTGAGAAAATCTGGGATAAAGTTCAAAGTCCTTAGTTTGTTTGGTGAGTCTTTGTGGTTTTCCATCAGGGAGGTTTACGGTGTAAATATATCCTAAAGCCTGAAAGATCGCTTGCTTGCCGTCTGGTGATTTTTGTAACCAACGCAGCATTTTTGCTTTGAACTCTTCAGGAGCAGGGTCGATATTTACTGTCACGGCCTTACTGATTTTACGAGTGTCTTCAACTGCAAAAGGGATGTTATTCACTTTTTTGCTTTTAACATTCACTTTGTGAATTTCACCTTTAGCGTAGAATACAATTTCCTTGCCATCAGGAGTCCATGCAAAAGATGGATAAACTCCGTGAATCGCCCAGGTTTCCTGCATATCTCTTTCCAGATTGTCATAAATCGGCATTAACTCGCCGCTTTCACGATCTTGTAAAAATAATGTGGAGTTATTCCGAACCCGACGCACGAACGCCAACGTTTTACCATCAGGTGATGGAGTAGGGCGAACCGCACCGCCGGGACCGCTGACCCAGATGTCAATATCGCCAGTTGCTAAATCAATGGCTTCAATATCATAAATCTGATTGTTTGAATCTTTAGAGTATTCAAAATAACGTCCAGGAGTGGCATCACGAGAATAAAGAACATGTTTACCATCAGGCATAAAAATCGGTTCACCCAAGTCTTTTTGCTCGTTAGGGCGTTTGTTGAGCTGAACTCCTGAACCACCTGATTTGTGATACATCCAGATTTCACCGGCTCCAATGGAACGCATTCCGGTAAAGTGTTTGCGGGCAATAATGTATTCGCCATCCGGTGACCATGCCGGCTGATTCAATAAGCGAAACTCTTCTTTGGTGACTTGTGTTTGTTCTGAACCATCGGTGTTCATTGTCCAGATATTATCACCACCACCCTGATCGGTCGTAAAAGCCAACTGTTTACCATTCGGTGAGAATCGAGGTTGCATGTCCCATGCCATAGAGTTGGTAATGTTTGTGGCTTTTCCTCCACCGATTGGCATTGTGTAGATGTCACCCAACAAATCGAATGCAATGGTTTGACCATCAGGGCTTACATCCAAATTCATCCATGTTCCTGTTGTTGTTTTAATTGTTGCTAAAGTGGTTTCTCCCGGAGGATTATTAACATCCCACTTTTTTTCTTCTTCTTTATTGGAATCATCTTCTGCCTGGATAGCAAAGCTAAACAGCAGAGCCAATATGATTTGTAGTCTTGAATTTTTCATTGATTTATTTTTATGTTGAAAAAGTTCAGATACTTTATCACAATTTGATGTGACTTCGTATTATTTTGGATATTGAGGTGTATTTACTAACCGCCAACAAATTGTGAGCTCTTGATACGGGCGATTTCGTCTCGAATTGTGGCTGCTTGTTCAAATTCCATGTTTTTTGCGTGTTCAAACATGGTCTTTTCCAGTTTGGCAATGAGTTGAGCTAATTGTTTAGGTGTTTCGATATTGTAATTTGCTGATTGTTCAGCAACTTTCAGTCTGCTGCCGGTTTCTGAACTGGCATCAAATCCATCTTTCAAATCATGAATTTTACGAATCACTGTTTTCGGTGTGATTCCATGTTTTTTGTTGAAT
>JAGRJO010000046.1:0-6317 GCA_020442725.1 Lysobacterales bacterium | reverse complement strand
TTGGCATCAAATCCATCTTTCAAATCATGAATTTTACGAATCACTGTTTTCGGTGTGATTCCATGTTTTTTGTTGAATTCCATTTGTTTTTCACGACGACGTTGGGTTTCATCGATGGCATACTCCATTGCCGGTGTGATTTTATCACCGTATAAAATCGCTTTGCCTTTTGAATTTCGGCTGGCACGACCAATAGTTTGAATCAGGGAGCGATCAGAACGTAAAAAACCGGGTTTGTCCGCATCTAAAATCGCAACCAGCGAAACTTCAGGCATATCCAAGCCCTCTCGAAGAAGATTGATTCCTATAAGAACATCAAAAACACCTTGTCGCAAGTCACGAATAATTTCCGCACGTTCAACCGTATCAATTTCCGAATGCAGATAACGGCATTTAATGCCATGTTCTGTCATGTAATCGGTTAAATCCTCACTCATGCGTTTTGTGAGCGTGGTGACGAGAATTCGTTCGCCAATTTTGACTCTTTTATTAACTTCAGAAAGCAAATCATCGACTTGTGTGGAAACCGGACGGACTTCAATTTCCGGATCAAGAAGTCCTGTTGGTCTCACCACTTGCTCAACAGTTTGCGAAGCATTCTTTTCTTCATAATCTGCCGGAGTTGCCGAGACAAATATCATACGAGGAGTTCTGGCCTCCCATTCTTCAAAACGAAGAGGGCGGTTGTCCATTGCCGAAGGTAAGCGGAAACCATAATTAACTAAATTTTCTTTTCGAGAACGGTCACCTTTATACATACCTCCAATTTGAGGAATCGAAACATGGCTTTCATCCATCACCAGCAAAGCATCATCCGGTAAATAATCAAACAAACAAGGTGGTGGAGCTCCCGGTGGTAATCCGGTAAGATGTCTGGAGTAGTTCTCAATTCCTGTGCAATAGCCGAGTTCCATCATCATTTCCAAGTCATAATTGGTGCGTTGTTCAAGCCTTTGTGCTTCGACCAGGCGATTTTCTTCTTTGAGAAATTTTAATCGCTCGATCAATTCCTCTCGTATGGTGCTGATGGCATGAACAATTCGGTCACGCGGAGTGACGAAGTGGGTGGTTGGAAAGATTGTCAATTCGGTTTCATTATTGAGTTTTTTCCCCGTAAGCGGGTCGAAATAACTCAATTGCTCGATTTCATCATCGAAAAGTTCAATACGAATCGCTTGTTTGTCAGACTCAGCCGGGAAAATATCAATCACTTCGCCATGAACTCGGAAAGTACCTCGTGCCAATTCGTAATCATTGCGATCAAATTGCAATTCCGCTAACTGACGGAGTAAATCCCGTTGGTCGATAATTTGTCCAACTTTAAGTGGTATAACCATGCGTAAATAGGACTGAGGATCGCCTAGACCGTAAATGGCAGAAACAGTTGCCACAATAATTACATCTCGACGTTCCATCAAGGCTTTGGTCGCTGACAACCGCATTTGCTCGATGTATTCGTTGATTGAAGCATCTTTCTCGATATAAGTGTCCGATGCGGCAACATAGGCTTCAGGTTGATAATAATCGTAATAGGAAACGAAATATTCAACCGCATTATTGGGGAAAAACTCTTTAAACTCGTTGTAAAGTTGCCCGGCGAGAGTTTTGTTATGAACCATCACCATTGTGGGTTTCTGAATGTTTTGTATCACATTGGCAATGGTAAAAGTCTTTCCCGAACCGGTTACACCCAACAAAGTTTGGGCTTTGAGTCCACATTCAAATCCTTCGGTTAGTTTTTTGATGGCTTCCGGCTGATCACCGGCAGGTTCAAAAGGACTGCTGATAGCAAAATCTTTTTGATTGCGGTTGACTTTAAGTTTAACGACTTCCACTTCCATACCAGTTATTTAATCTGACCCAATACTTTTTGAATAAATTCAACTGATTCTGCGATATAAAAAATCTCAGAGTTAATGTGTGAGAATGAGTGTCCTTCATCATTGAGTGTTATAAATTTAGATTCTTTCCCTAATAAATCAAGAATCTTCTTTAATCTATATGAATGTTCAATAGTCACTCTTTCATCATCAACTCCATGAACAAGAAATACCGGCTTGGTTATTTTCTCTGCCAGATAGACCGGTGATTTATTTACCAGTTTTTCAAAATCCTCATCCGGGTCACCTATAATTTTCTTCCAGGCACTCAAACCCGATTCAAAGTTTTTGGTATCACCTGAGCTAAACATCAGCGGAAGATCTGTAACCCCGGCAGCTGATACCGCACATTGATAAGTGTCCGGGTATAATATCGAAAGCATAAGAGATGAATAACCTCCATAACTGGCACCCATGGAACAAATTTTATTCTTTGTAATATTATATTTCTCTATAACATGATTGGTCATTTGAAATATGTCAGATTCTATTTTTTCTCCCCATTGTTTTTGTCCGGATTTCATGAATTCTTTGCCAAATCCTCCGGAGCCACGATAGTTAACTTTTAAGGTGGCAATGCCCTGTGAAGCAAAAAAATGTTGAACATCATTATCTATTGCATAATCCCTGACACCTATTGGACCACCATGAGGCATCACAACAAGTGGAACGGGAGATTTAGCTGATTTCTTTGGCATGACCAGATATCCCTCTATTTCGTATCCATCATCAGATTTGATTTTTTCAGTATGAAAAACACCTTTCTCGAGATTGGTATACTGAGGGTTCGTTTCAAATAATTTATCAATCACGCCGGTTTTTGTATCATAAATGGACCAAGATCCCTTGGAATACTCATTAACACCAAAGACAAGAACCTTATTGATATCCTTGTTTTGTTGAATAGTATAAAAGTGATGACTCGGATATTTTTCTCTCAATGGAAGTAAGTCATCATTACTATTTTCAAAGTACTTGGTCACCGGAATGCCATTTTGAATGTGACGGACACCGAGAATATCGTGAGTCGAATGATTTACATAAAGGTTTGTGATTTCGATGTCTTCATTTTCATAATAAACTCCCAGGTGCGAGAAATCTTTTGTAGAATATTTATGAATCGCTTTTTTGTCGCTGAATTCATTTGTTAACACATAAAGCTCATCATTGTTTTTTGATATCAAGATAGGCAGAGGAGGATCTTTTTCATTATTGTCATTGATTTCATAAATTTTCACCCAATCAGAAGAATCATTTAGAAACCAGTATTCATATATTGTGTCATCTTTTTTTGTGTCAGAAGTGATAATAAACCTGATGTCATCATTAGAATCCGTAAGGAAATAAACAGCATCTTGAAGTTTTTTAACTTTAGTATAAGGTTTTTTGGAAGATTTTGTAATTGACTTTTCATTAGATACATCAAGCAAATAGATTCCATTTTTCTTTTTGGAATATATAGAGGTGCTTACCATGTATAATTTATTTTCTTGATGAATCAACGGGTCTAGTAGCCTTCCTGGTTTATCAATCTTCAGATGGCTGGCACCAATTATATTTCCAGCGTTGTCAATTTTTAAGTGTGCGACCCTTTTATTGTATAGTCCATCATACATTACATTGTAATAGACTGTATCATTATCAACCCATCTAACTTTTGAGATGTAAGAGTTTTCAGGGAGTTTCTGTTGCATAATCTTAACAATATCAAAAGTCTTCAGATTCAGAACGTTGATGAGAGATATTCCTTTGATTTCTGTAAATATTAACAGATAACTTCCATCAGGACTGAATTCACCAGTCGACTGTTTATTCTCTGCTAAATAGTCTTTTATCTGAGGAAATTGAGATAATTTTTCTGATATCCCGTCTTCTACTTTGTAATTGACTGTATTTTCAGTTGTTTTTTCGAATTCTTTTGCTCTGAGTTTGTGGTCTTTATAATAGGTAAAGAATCTATCTTCAAATTTACCTTGGTATTTAATATTATATTTGGTAAATAGTTGTTGATTTAAATTTTTGAAATTATCTAATTCACCAGCTAATACATTGTTTTTACTAATAAAGTGATAAACTTTCATGCTATGAGTGTATTTTAGTTGTGATTTCCATGATCCTGGATAGTTAATTACACCTGGCTCGACTAAAAAGTGATGTTTATCCTTTGCATATGTAAATCTAACTCTGGCTTTTTTACCATAATATATGAAAGCATCCCAGTTGTAAGTAGCAGCTTTAAGTTTGATTAAAGCGAAATTTTGTCCCGGCTGAACTTCACGGAAATTAAGGTTTCCACCGAATTTATCAGATTTTAATATCAGGCTGTCAATTTCTTCTGCAGTATCTAATGCCAATAGCAGATACCCTTCATCATCTTCGAGTTGCAACTCGTTTTTACTGGTTGTATTTATTATTTGTTTTGTATTAAATTGATAACATTGAGTCTCAAATGAAATAAGAAAAGTTAATATTATTAAGAGTGTACGAATTGAATGAGTCAAATTTCTCTCCTTTAGCTAAATTGATGTTCGTAATTAAGTTTTTGTCAAATGTCTGATTATTTATAAATCAAAACTGTGTATTCTGATTGTTCAGTTTTATATCCTCTATACATTCCTGGTGTGTTAAAAATCATGACCGGCGTACCGTTTTTATCTAAACCAATGATTCCGCCATCTCCTCCTGCATTATTAAGGACTTGATTGATCACTTCATCAGCTGCTTGATCCAATGGTTTGTTTTGATAGAGTGTTCTTGCACAAATGTCGTGAGCGACTGCGTAGCGAATAAAGTATTCACCATGCCCTGTTGCAGAAATTCCACAACTGCGGTTGTCGGCATAAGTACCAGCTCCAATAACCGGTGAGTCACCAATTCGGCCATAGGCTTTGTTGGTCATGCCGCCGGTTGATGTGGCGGCGGTGATGTTTCCATCTTTATCAATGGCAACGGCACCAACGGTGCTGAATTTACCATCGGTTTTGAGCAGGTCTTCTGATAAAGAAACCGTATCTTTCTTTTGAATTTCCAGCCATTGTTGATAGCGATACTCGGAATCAAAATATTTGTTATCAACCATTTCTAATCCTTGTTTTGCGGCAAACTCATCGGCTCCATTTCCTGAGAGCATAACGTGTGGAGAATTCAGCATCACTTCTTTGGCAGCATTAATTGGATTTTTGATTTTCTTAACACCTGCCACAGCTCCGGCTTGTAAATCATTTCCCCGCATGATTGATGCATCCAGTTCGTGCTCACCGGTTGCCGTGTAAACAGCCCCTTTGCCGGCATTAAAAAGCTCTGAGTTTTCCATAACATTAATTGCAGCAATAACTGCATCGGTAGAAGTTCCGTTGTTTTCAAGGACTTGATATCCCGCTTTTAGCGATTCCTCAAGTTTGGCTGAGATAGCGGCTTCCTTTTCAGGAGTCATGTTTTCTTTAAGAATGGTTCCGGCTCCACCATGAATAACAATGGAAATGGGTTTGTTTTTATTGGTTTCTTCTGACATGGCAATGGTTGGAATAATACACAGATTTAAAATTAAAAAACGAAATCTCATGACTCTACCTACAATATTTGAGAGCTAAACCATTCGCCTGACCTAATATAGTTCCATTCCATTTCAGTTCACCATTAACCCAGGTTTTATCAATGCTCGCTGTGAATGTTTCTCCATCATAAGGTGTCCAGCCACATTGATAAAGCATGTCAGAATTTTTAACGGTATTGCTTTTATTCATGTCAACGAGAACCAAATCGGCAAAATAGCCTTCTCGAATGTAGCCTCGATCAATCAAATTGAATAAATCGGCAACATTATGGGATGTTTTTTGTACGATTTTCTCTAATGCAAATTTTCCCTGATTGACTAATGTCAATAAACTGGGCAATGCTGTTTGTACTAATGGTAAACCGGATGGTGCTTTGAAGTATTTATTTTGTTTCTCATCCCATGTATGAGGAGCATGATCGGTGGCAATAATGTCGAGATTACCATGATTAATTCCGTCGATAATTGCCATTTTATCAGAATTTCTTTTAACTGCGGGATTACATTTAATAAGTGTTCCTAAGTTTCTGTAATCATGATCGTCGAACCAGGCAAAGTGAACACAGGCTTCACCGGTAATTTGCTTCTGTGATAAAGGCAATTGTTTGAAAAGCTCAACTTCTTCAGCGGTGGAAATATGTAAAACATGGAGTTTTGTTCCATGTTTTTCTGCGAGTTTCATAGCCAGATTGGTCGATTTAATACAGGCTTCTCTGGAACGAATATTGCCATGCTCTGAAACAGGGACGTCTTCACCGTATTTTTCTCTGGCGAGTTCTTCATTATATTGAATCGTTGGGGAATCTTCACAATGAGTTGCTACCAGGATATTTGTATTTTTGAATATTTCATCCAGTGTATTCTCATTATCAACCAACATGTTA
>JAGRJO010000045.1 GCA_020442725.1 Lysobacterales bacterium | reverse complement strand
CGGTAATCCGGTGAGTCATAGCTTGTCGCCAAAGATTCACCAGAATTTTGCCGAACAATTTGGTTTGAAAATTCAATATGATTTAATAAAAGTAGAATCAGAAAATTTGCATCAAGCGGTCATTGATTTCTTCAAAAATGGTGGACATGGTGCCAATGTGACACTTCCGCATAAACAACAAATTATTGATTCCATTGTAAATATTTCTGAAACCGCCAAACAAGCTCAAGCTGTCAACACCCTATATTTGGATAAAGAAGGACAAATTTGTGGTGAAAATACCGACGGAATCGGCTTTATCAATGATTTATTCAACCGCTGTCACTTTGACTGTAACGGTAAGAGTATTTTGATTCTGGGAGCCGGAGGAGCTGCACAAGGAATTGTTCCTGAAATCATGAAAAACCAGCCAAAATCATTAGTTATTGCCAACAGAAGTATCGAAAAAGCCGCAAAAATAGCTGTTTACAACAATTCTAAATCTATGACCTTTGATGAACTCAATCACTTCGATCAATCCTTCGACCTTATCATCCACGCCAGTTCACTCGGCCATAAAGGACAAACTCTCAAGTTCAAACAACATCATTACCACTCAAAAACTCTAGGCTACGACCTCAGCTACGGCAAAGCCGCCAAACCCTTTCTGGACTTTTGTGATTCAATGAAAATTCAAGCCTATGACGGACTTGGAATGCTTATCGAACAAGCCGCAGTTGCTTTTGAGATTTGGTTTGGAAAAAAACCGGAAACTAAAAAAGTCTTGTTTTAATCTCAATTCTCAATATATTCTGATAATGTTGTAAAAATCTCTTCAATCTTTGAAAAATATGCCTCGTGTAAAACATCTCCTTTTTTAGATTTGGGATTTGCCAAGAAAAGTTTAAACTCTCCATTTAGAAGGCTTTTTCCAGAAATTTTCAAGGAAAAATTAGTCGTAGTTTCTTTTGACTTCTGAATTTTCGATTCTTTACAAGTAGTCATAATAAGTTTGTAATTATCGTATATTTCAATTTTTTCAATATCTTTAAACTCGACAACTGATTCCGTGATTTTTTGTTGTTTGTCAGTATCAAACAGTATTGCTTTCTTTGAATTTTTATCTAAATAGATAGCTTTAGTACCCATATAATCAACTATTTTGTTGGATATATCGAACTCTGGAATTAATTTAACTAATTTATCAAACTTTTCATTACTTTGTTTTTCTGAAATTAGTGCAAATAATATAATGAGTCCCAATACCCCAAATATTATACCAATAATAATTGGAAACAAACTTAGGCCTTTGTTCTCATCTTCTGTCATGTAGTATCCATACACAAATGTCCCTTTGGTTCCAGTTCTCTTAACGCTACAATCAAAAAATAAACCAGTTGATGTAAATCCAGACACCTGATCAGGTTTATCAGTTGTTATTTTCATTTTTGATGAATGAGTTTGCATTTTAATTGTTTGAACACATTGTTGAATTGTAAAGAATTCACCACCATATGTTTCAGCATGGAGTGAAAAGGTTAACAGCAATACCAACACCATCTGTAGGAACTTAAATATTTTCATAGATTTCATATTTGTAAATTTCTTTTTATTTCAGAGGGTTAAATTTCCTCACATCCAGTTTTTTCTGTTGAGAAATATCGGTTAACGGCTCACAAGCTTTCATACTTTCAAGGCTTCTGACGGCGAGTTGTTGGTAAAGTGCCGTGCCTTCACTTTTCCATTGGATTTCTTTGTCGGTGACCTGGCGTTTGATTTCAGCGGGAATTCCGGCGATGATGGAGCGGGCAGGGGCTTTGAAGTTGGGTTTGATGTAGCTGAGGGCAGCTATCATGCACTCATCACCAATTTCGGCATTATCCATAATGACGGATTGAATTCCTACCATGCAGTTTTTACCAATGGTACAACCGTGAATCACCGCTCCATGCGAGACATGAGCGTTTTCTTTGAGTAGAGTTACTCCATTTGGAAAACCATGTGCTACGCACATATCCTGAAAGTTGACTCCATTTTCGAGTATGATCGTACCATAATCGCCACGAATTGAGGCATTTGGTCCGATATAGCAGTTCTTGCCAATTTGTACCGAACCAATGATGACCGCTGTTGGATGCACAAAACTGGATGGGTGAATGACCGGTTTGACTCCGTCAATTTCATAGATATTTTTCATGCAAATGAGTATAATCTCTGCTGAACAAAAATACAATCTTGCCAAATGACTAATCATAACTATGAAACGATCAACTTTAGTGTTGAGAACCATGTTGCTCGCATCGAGTTTAACAGACCTGATAAGCTCAATGCTTTTTCAAAAACCATGCATGCGGAATTTTTTCAGATTTTGAAATCTGTTGCCGCGAATGATGATTTACGTTGTGTGCTTTTAACTGGTGCCGGTCGTGGATTTTGTGCCGGACAAGATTTAGGCGAAAGAAAAACCGATCAGCCGATGGATTTGGGTGATACATTGGAAAAAGGTTATAACACGAATCTTAGAATTCTGAAAAAAATCAGAGCACCGATAATCTGTGCAGTGAATGGAGTTGCTGCCGGAGCCGGAGCCAATATTGCGCTGAATTGTGATATTGTGGTAGCCAAAGAATCGGCGAAATTTATCCAGTCTTTTTCGCAAGTCGGTTTGATTCCGGATTGTAATGGCACCTGGATTTTACCCAAGCTCATCGGTTTGGCTCGAGCCAAAGCTCTAACCATGCTTGCAGAACCTGTTTCAGCACAAAAAGCTGAAGAATTGGGAATGATTTATGCGAGTTATGCAGATGAAGTGTTTGAATACAAAGTGAATCAATTGGTTAGTACGATTGCCAATCGACCAACATTAGCGTTAGCAAATATCAAAGAGCTCATGGAGAAATCCTTTCAAAATACTTATGATGAGCAATTGGATGCAGAGAGAGATGTGCAAAGATTAATGGGCTTAACCCATGATTTTAAAGAAGGTGTGAATGCTTTTACTGAAAAGAGAAAACCAAACTTTAAAGGTTCATAATGCTTGAAAAATTTAAAAATGTCGCTGTCATTGGTGCAGGAACTATGGGCATGGGAATTGCTGAAGTAGCAGCAACTGCGGGACACAATGTAAAAGTTTATGATTTGAACTCTGAATTTGCCGAAAAGTCCAAACAAAAAATGATGGACAGACTCAACTCCAGAGTCCAAAGAGGCAAGATTTCAAAAGAACTCAGTCAACAAGTAAATGACCATGTTTCAATCGTAACGACATTATCAGAATTAAGTGATAGTCATTTAGTGATTGAAGCTATTGTTGAAAATATAGAAATAAAACAAAACCTTTTCAAAGAGTTACAAGAAAAATGTAATGCAAATACTCTTTATGCGACAAACACATCTTCGATTTCTGTGACAGCGATTGCATCCGTTTTGAATCAACCTGAAAACATGATTGGTTTGCATTTCTTCAATCCAGCTCCGGTCATGCAATTGGTCGAAGTGATTGCCGGGCTGAAATCCTCTCAGGAAAATTTGGAAGATGGTTTAGAGTTATGCCGAAGTTGGAAAAAAATGCCGGTATTAGCCAAATCGACTCCGGGGTTTATTGTCAATCGTGTGGCTCGTCCTTTTTATGGCGAAGCTCTGAAAATGCTGCAAGAACAAGTCAGCAACCATGCAACCATTGATTGTGTGATGAAATCCGCCGGATTTCGTATGGGACCGTTTGAACTTATGGATTTGATTGGAATTGATGTCAATCTGTCCGTCAGCAAGACGGTGTATCAAGAAATGTTTTATGATCCTCGATACAAGCCATCACTAATTCAACAAGAAATGGTTTATGCCGGAATGCTTGGGCGAAAAAGTGGACTGGGCTTTTACGATTATCAAAACTCAGAGCTGAGTGATTGTATCGGATATGAAAACTTGTACAAACTCGATGAAGAGATTTCCAATCCTTTTGAAAAACTCAATGAACATTATGAAATTGAAATTGAAGGTTGCTTAGTCGCTCTCAGTAATGGACAAACTTGTTCGCAACGTCAGGAAGCAAAGCCGATTGCACAATTTGATTTGTGTCTGAATTATGAAAAAGCAGGGATTTTGACGATTGCTTTCGCTCCGAATTTTCCTCAAGATACTAAACAAAAAATAGTCGCACTCATTCAGAACGCCGGAAAACAGGTTGTTGTTATTGATGATAATCCGGCTTTGATTGCCATGAGAACAGTTTGCATGCTTATCAATGAAGCCGCTGATGCCATTGAAAACGGTGTTTGTAGCAGAGAAGACGTTGATTTAGCGATGCAAAAAGGCGTGAATTATCCCATCGGTCTGATTGATTGGGCTGAAAGGATTGGTATTTCCAAAGTTGTTGAAACGCTTGATAATCTTTATCAATGGTTTGGTGATGACCGTTACCGGGCATCAGCCTGGTTGAGGAAGCAAATTCTATAAAACAAAATTCCCCGAACCGAAATTCGGGGATTGATTGAAGGATTATGCAAATGCTTTATTATCTTTTGCGTGCTTGACTAAAATATCAGCCGGTTTAAAGCGCACTCCGTATTTATCATGCAAATCATTTAGAGTTGCTAAAATGTTACTTGCTCCGTTTGAATTCACATAGCTGAATGGTCCGCCGGTAAATGGTGGGAAGCCCAGGCCTAGTATTGCAGCTAAATCACCATCTGATGCTGAGGATAAAATCCCTTCCTGCAAGCAGAGCAAGGCTTCATTAACCATTGATAAGCCAATTTGGTTTTGAATCGCTTTTTTATCGAGTTCTTTTCGCTCTTCACCACCAAAGTATTTATAAATGTCCTTATTAACCGATTTACGACCTTTTTTCGGATAAGAATAGAAGCCTTTGCCGGATTTTCGACCGAACAGCTTGGCTTCCGAAAGTTTTTGAACGGTATCGTCTTCTTCAACTCCACGTTCTTTGAACATTTCACCCAATGATCCTCTGGCAATATGAGCTGCGACATCAATTCCAACTTCATCCAGTAATGCCAATGGTCCAACCGGAAATCCCCAGTCTTTCATGGCATTATCAACATCTTCGATGGATGCTCCTTGTTTTAAAACCTGAATGGCTTCATGAGTCAAGGCTGATAAAATTCTGGTAGTATAAAATCCCGGACCATCCTTAACCACGACAACTGTTTTGCCTTGATCCAATCCAACATTGGTAGCAACTGCTTTGGCTCGGGCTGAAGTTTTATCTGTAACAATAATTTCCAAAAGTGGCATTTTCGGAACTGGTGAAAAATAGTGCATTCCGATAACATTAGCCGGATGATTTGATTTTTCAGCAATTTCAGCAATTGGCAAAGATGAGGTATTGGTTGCAAAAACTGTATTGGCGTTGCAATGAGATTCAACATCCGCAAGAATTTTTTGTTTCAAACCAATATCTTCAAAAACGGCTTCGATGACTAATTCGGAATTCTTCAAATCTTTGTCATTTGTTGTTCCTTTAACCTTCGATAACAATTGATCTCGTTCAACCACACCCATGGCTTTACGTTTTACTAATCCCTCAAAATCGGACCAGATTGTTTTTATAGCTTTACCAATTCCATTCAATGAAATATCTTTCAGAACCACATCATATCCGGCTTTAATAGAAATTTCTGTAATTCCCGCTCCCATAAAACCGGCACCAATCATTGAAATATTATCAACTTGGTGAGTTTTAGCACTACTTTTGAGTTTTTTATTATCCTGCATTGCCAGAAATAATTGAATCAGATTTTTGCAAGCATCAGTTCCATGCAAAAAAGCGAAACCTTCAGATTCCGCTTCCAGACCGGCATCGAATCCGCTATCCAGACCGATTTCCACACAGTCCAGAATTTTTAACGGAGCAGGGTAGTTGCCTCGAGTTTTTGCTGAAACTGTCTGGCGAGCTTTTTTTAACACGAAATTTCGTCCGAACGGAGTGCCTTCAAGAACTTTATCGAGCATGCCTTTTTTGCGAGGTTTTCTTTTCACACCACCTTTATTGGCAAAATCACGAGCGGTTTTAATCGCAGCTTGTAATAATCCTTCTTTGTGAATCAACTCATCAACCAAGCCAATTTTCTTGGCTTTGAAAGGATAAACATTTTTACCGGTTAACAACATATCCAGAGCATTGCGCAATCCGACCAGTTTGACACTGCGTTGAGTTCCGCCACCACCGGGTAACAGTCCAAGTTTGACTTCAGGTAATCCAAAGACTGTTTTTTTATCGGTACTGGCAATTCGGTAATGACATGCTAATGCCAGCTCCATTCCGCCTCCTAAAGTTGCGCCATTGATTGCCGCAATAACAGGCTTGTTTAACTTGGATAATCGGGTTAACAGTTTATTACCACCACGAGATAATTCTCCGGCTTCTTCGCTGCTTTTCATTTGCATGAATTCCTTAATATCTGCACCGGCAACCCAGCAATCAGGTTTCGCACTATAAAGAACTGCAGCTTTTATATCGTTATCTTGCTCTATAGTATCCATAAGATTTGAAAAATCATCGAGCATTTTTGCGGATAACACATTAACCGGTGAATTGGCTTGATCAAGAACGACAACAGCAACATCATCGTGTTTTTGTATTGTGAAATAGGCCATTATGAATTCTCCTTGTTAACTGTTTTCTTTGTGGTTTTCTTCACCACTTTTTTACTCACTTTTTTTGCAGTTTTCTTCGCAACTTTTTTTGTGGTCTTTGGTTTGGCAGTTGCATTTAGTTTTCGTAACAGAATACTGCTGCCTTGCCCGCCTGCTGCACAGGCCGAAATCAAGGCATACTCACCATCCGATTCATTCAATCGTCTGGCTGCGGAAATTAACAAACGACCGCCGGTTGCACCAAATGGATGTCCTAAACTTAGAGAACCACCTTGTGTATTGATTCTATCCATTGGAATTTCACCAAATGCATCATTCAGACCTAATCTGTTCACGCAAAATTCTTTATCTTGCAAGGCTTTTAGATTCGCAAGTACCTGTCCGGCAAAAGCCTCATGAATCTCATAAACATCGACATCATCAATCTTCAAACCGGCTTCATTTAAAAGTTTTGGAATGGTGAATGCCGGTCCGAGTAACAGTTCACCATCAGGATTATGAGCTGAGTATTGATAACCGTAGATGACTAGGTTGGGGTTATAACCTTGCTTTTTAGCTTCTTCAATATCCATGAGCAAGCATGCAGATGCTCCATCTGTTAAAGGAGAGGCATTACCAGCTGTAACTGTGCCATTAGGTTTAACAAAAACAGGGCGTAATTTCGACAGTTTTTCCATGCTACTGTCAGCATAGAACGTATTATCCTGTTCTAAAGGTTCAAAAGCGGGTGCCGGCATGACCGCTTGAACTTCATCTTTAAATTTGCCTTCTTCCCATGCTTTAGCTGCCAATTGATGAGAACGTAATGCGAATTCGTCTTGTTCCTCACGCGTGACACCAAATCGGGCAGCCAGTCTATCCGCGTCTTGTCCCATCGTTTGACCGGTGGAAAATTCAGCAATGGCAGGTGCAACCGGGATCAGGTCTTTAAATTTGAATTGTCTGAATAATCTCCAGTAATCACCAAAGCCTTTGGCTCTTTGGGCTTTCAATAAAACAGCTTTGAAGTTATCTGAGATTCGAACCGGTGCATCAGAAGTTGATTCCACGCCACCGGCAACAGCGGTTTTAAGAGTTCCAGCTTGTATGGCTTCCACAGTATTTGTAATCGCACGATTAGCTGAAATGCAGGCTTGTGTCACTGTAAAAGCAGGGGTGGATAAATCATATCCTGCGCCAATGAGGCTCTCTCTTGCAACATTACTGGTTGCAGAATTATGAATCACACATCCCATTGTAACTTGTTCGCATTGGTCTTGCAGAATGGGGTTTCTTTGCTTGAGAGCGAGCAGGGCTTCTCTACCTAAATCATAAGATCTAAGTTTTCCATAGACTCCGGGTGATTTAGCAAACGGAGTCCGCACACCATCAATAAATGCAACTTTTGCCTGTTTAAATATCATAGCTGTTCCTGATTTTTATTTATCGGAACATTTTCACCATACGCAAGCGTATTGTCAAGTTCAGGAACCGTGTCAACAGAAAATATAACATGAGAATTACAATTTTAAAGCAGAAATTAAAACTTATATAATATTAAAAATTGTAACAATTTTGTCACATTATTTTCATATTATGTCGCCAATTATTAATTTAGGTTTAAATACTATGAAAAAAATTAAATCAACTTTATTGGCTTTATCAGTTGCAGCCAGCTTCAATGTAAGCTCCGCTGAAAGAGATTATATTTCAATTGTTGGTTCTTCAACAGTATACCCTTTCTCAACAGTAGTTGCAGAAAGATTTGGTAAATCAACTGATTTCAAAACACCTAAAATTGAATCGACAGGTACAGGTGGTGGAATGAAACTGTTCTGTAAAGGCGTTGGTGTTGATACTGCCGACATTACAAATGCTTCCCGCAGAATTAAATCCAGTGAATTTGAAATGTGTAAGGAAAACGGTGTTGATGGAATTGTTGAGGTTTTGATTGGATATGATGGAATTGTTATAGCAAATGCCATCGATTCTTATGAATTCAAATTGAGCCGAAAAGATTTATTTTTAGCTTTGGCAAAAGAAGTACCAACTGATAAAGATGGTGAATTAGTAGCTAACCCCTATAAAACATGGAATGAAGTGAATTCAGAACTTCCTGCAATAGCAATTGAAGTTTTAGGACCTCCTCCAACATCGGGAACGCGCGATGCTTTTGTTGAATTAGCAATGGAAGGCGGTTGTAAAAAGTTTGACTGGATTAAAGCAACAAAAGATTCAGATAAAAACAAATACAAATCCATTTGTCATACCATTCGTGAAGATGGTGCGTATATTGAAGCGGGTGAAAATGATAACCTGATTATTCAGAAACTTCAAAAAAATCCGGATGCACTCGGTATTTTTGGATTTTCTTTTCTTGATCAAAATGCTGATTTAGTGAAGGGTTCACTGGTTGATGGTTCAGCTCCTGAGTTTGAAACAATTGCTGATGGTTCTTATCCGGTTTCTCGTCCGTTATTCTTCTATGTTAAGAAAGCTCATGTTGGCAAAATCCCTGGAATTAAAGAGTTTCTGGATGAATTTACCAGCGAAAAATCCATGGGTGAAGAAGGATACTTAACCGATAAAGGATTAATTCCACTTGGTGGGGACAAATATCAAAAAGTTGTCGATGATGTTCAAAATCTAAACGATCTTTCTTTATAAGATGATGTTAATAGGGGGAATGTGGGTACATTCTCCCGTTTTCACGGCTCATGAATATAAAAATGAATACCGGTACAATCGTTTTATTCTTATTGATTTTTGCAGGCTTTAATTACTTTATTAAGCAGCGCAAAATATATGCTGTTTACCGAGTAAACAGAAAAAAACAGTCCAACAAAATGACTTTGCCAAAATACTTTGGTTATGTCGCTTCGATGTGGTCGTTAATTCCCGCTTTGCTCGTTCTTTTAGCCATTGAAATCATTGATGAACCGTTACTCAAAAGTAACATTACCAATTATGTTCAAGCTGAAAATATAGAAATTGGACAAGATTTGGACTTGTATCTAAATGATATTAAAAATATTAAAACAGATAACATAAAGGATGTTGACCCCATCAAATTAAAAGTTCATGAGCATTATCAAAATTTTGAAACTCTGATATCTAAAGCTAAAACAATTATTGTAATTTCATTGGCGGTATTGATGACAATATTTGGTTTCAAAAAAGTCACAATCAATACGCCGGCACGGGTTTATTTTGAAAAAGTCATTGAGATTATTCTGCTGCTAGCAGCGACAATTGCTATTTTGACAACCGTTGGAATTGTTCTGTCTGTTTTATTTGAGTCTTTAAGGTTTTTTGGAGAAGTACCAATTCTGGACTTTATGTTTGGAACGGAATGGTCACCGCAAACAGCGATTCGTAGTGATCAGGTTGGTTCTTCAGCGGCTTTTGGAGCTGTCCCGTTATTTGTCGGAACTATGTTAATTTCCGCAGTTGCGTTGTTTGTTTCCGTTCCGCTTGGATTGATGAGCGCGATATTCTTATCCGAATATGCGTCATCAAAATTCAGATCATTTGCCAAACCAGTGTTGGAAATTCTGGCCGGAATTCCAACCGTTGTTTACGGTTTCTTCGCAGCATTGACCGTTGCTCCTTTTATACGTGAACTCGGAACATCAATGGGGCTTTCTGTAGCTTCTGAAAGTGCCTTGGCAGCCGGTGTGGTTATGGGAATAATGATTATTCCTTTTGTTTCATCGTTGGCTGATGATGTGATTTCCGCCGTTCCAAATGCTATGCGTGAGGGGTCGCTCGGTTTAGGTGCAACTAAGTCTGAAACAATCATCAAAGTGCTTATTCCAGCCGCATTGCCCGGAATTGTTGGTGGTGTGTTATTGGCGGCTTCCCGTGCTATTGGTGAAACTATGATTGTAGTGATGGCGGCGGGTTTGGCAGCAAATCTAACTGTGAATCCTTTGGAAGCAGTTACAACGGTTACTGTGCAAATTGTGACATTACTGACAGGTGATCAGGAGTTTGATAGTGCCAAAACATTAGCGGCATTTGCTTTAGGGTTAATGCTTTTCGTAACAACTTTGATATTAAATGTCATCGCATTGCATGTGGTCAGAAAATACAGAGAACAGTATGATTAGTAAGATTAGTAACACCGAAAAAGTTAAAAAGAGCCTTAAAAGCAGATACTTAAAAGAAAAAATATTTAAGTTCGTTGGTTTGTCTTCTATCTTTGTAGCGTTCTTTTTCTTGTTGATTTTGTTATCTGATGTCATGATGAAGGCATTTCCGGCATTTATTCAAACTAAAGTTGAGTTGGAATTGGATTTATCGGAAGAAAATACTGGGGTGTCTGCAAAATCAGATATCAAAGAGATCAAAGACGTTGATTATAGAAAAATCATTCGAGATGCTCTTTCTGCAGAGTTTCCGGAAGTGAAAAAACGCGCTGAAAAGAAAACCATGTATTCAATTATTAGTACCGGTGCAGAATTCCAATTGAGAGATATGATAGTTGACAATCCTCAGTTGATTGGTAGTAAACAAAAAATTGAGCTAGTCGCTGACGATAATTTTGATGCATTAGCTAAAGGTCAAATCGAGTTGGATGGTGAGCAAAAAAGATTGGACGAACTAACGGTAAGTCTTTACAAAAAATTATTGGCCGAAAACAAAATCAACAAAACATTCAACTGGCAATTTTTTAAAGTTGGCGACTCCAGAGAACCGGAACAAGCCGGTATTAAAGGAGCAGTTATCGGCTCTTTATACACTATTTTAGTCACTTTGTTACTTTCTTTTCCGGTAGCTGTCGCTGCTGCGATTTATCTGGAAGAGTTCGCACCGAAGAATCGATTTATAGATTTTATTGAAATCAATATTAATAACTTGGCGGCAGTACCTTCAATCGTCTTTGGATTATTGGGTCTAGCGGTATTTATTAACTTTTTCTCCTTACCGAGATCGGCTCCGCTGGTTGGTGGTATTGTTTTATCTTTAATGACTCTTCCAACCATTATTATCGCTGCACGTTCGGCAATTAAAGCTGTTCCCCCTTCACTTCGTGAAGCTGCTTTGGGTTTAGGAGCTTCAAAGATGCAAACGGTATTCCATCATGTTTTTCCGGCGGCATTGCCGGGAATATTGACCGGAACGATTATCGGGATGGCTCAGGCACTTGGAGAAACAGCACCGTTATTAATGATTGGCATGGTTGCATTTATTGTTGATATTCCTCAGGCTATTACTGATCCGGCGACTGTTTTACCGGTTCAGGTATTTTTATGGTCAGACTCTCCGGAAAGAGGTTTTTTGGAAAAAACTTCCGCTGCAATTTTAATATTAATTTTATTTCTTATCGCAATGAACGCTTTAGCAATCTACTTGCGTAAGAAATTTGAAAAGAAATGGTAAGATATTGAAACAATGA
>JAGRJO010000044.1 GCA_020442725.1 Lysobacterales bacterium | reverse complement strand
CCTTTCTCAACATGTCCGTTTTCTACAATTTTTGCCAAAGCACGAACCATATCCGCTTCATATTTAAAATCTTTCGTTTGATAAGGATTATTCCAGTCACCCATCACTTCCAGACGTTTAAACTCCGTTTTTTGAATTTCAACTTGTTGAGCCGCATACTCTCGGCACTTTTGACGAAAAGTTTTAGCATCTATTTTTTGACCCACCTTTCCATGTTTTTTTTCAACTTGGATTTCAATAGGCAACCCATGACAATCCCATCCGGGGACGTAAGGAGAAGAAAATCCCGACATTAACTTTGATTTGACAATAATATCCTTGAGAATTTTATTGAGAGCATGTCCTGTGTGTAATGAGCCATTGGCATAAGGAGGTCCATCATGCAAAATAAATTGCGGGCGACCTTGAGTGTGCTCCTGAATTTTTTCGTACAATTTTTCGTCATCGCACTTTTTCAACCAAATCGGTTCCTTATGCGAAAGACTGGCTTTCATCGAAAAACTGGTTTGAGGAAGGTTTAAAGTTTCTTTGTATCTATTGTCATTGCTCACGCAACAGCTCCATTTAAAATTTACTTATCTGTTTTTGAAAAAAAAGACGTGTTTGACGCACATCTTCATCAATATTTTGTTTTAACTCTTCTAAGCTACCGAATTTTACTTCATTTCGCAATTTATGGTGAAATAAAACTTCAACAATTTCACCATATACCTGTTTATCAAAATCCAGCAAGTGAACCTCTAAAATTTTACCAGTACCATTGACCGTCGGACGATAACCCAAACTGGCAGCTCCGTAATGAAGACTTCCATTGTCAAATTTTACCGACACACAAAATATTCCCTCGACCGGTGGTGATTGATTGGTTAGCTTGATATTGATGGTTGGATAACCTAATTCCCGTCCGAGTTGCTGCCCTTTGCTGACTTTACCGATGATTGAATAATCTCTTCCTAGAAATTCTTTAACCGATACAAAGTCACTTTGTTTTAGTTTTTCTCTCACCAGTGAACTACTCACTCTTTGACCAACAACTTTCACACTTGAAATATTATCAACCACAATGTTTTTATCTTCACAATACGATTTTAAAAGTTGAAAATCACCTTTTCTTTTCTTTCCGAACCGAAAGTCATCACCAATCAAAATATATTGGGCATTCAGCCCATCAATCAAAACATCTTGGATAAATTCTTCAGCTTCCAAATGCGCCAATTTGTCGTTAAAATTCAAAAAACAGCCGACATTTGCTTTTAAATCCTTAAATAATTTAAATTTCTGTTTGAATGGCGTAATGATTTTAACATTATCTTTTCCGGCAAAATACTGAGAAGCTAATGGTGACATCGTCACAACAATTGATTGCAAGCCATCTTTTTTCGCACGTTTGACAATCTGTCTGATTAAATACTGATGTCCCAGATGAATACCATCAAAATTTCCAATCGTTACAGCCGATGGTTTATTAAGGTCACAAAATTGCGGATAACGAATAAATTTCAAAATATTCAACTCTGATGAACTAACAGATTTTTAAAATTAACTCTTTGAGCTTTCAAGCAGAGCAAATAAATCGCAAAACCAATTGAAATACACATCAATAAATAAAAAGCTCTCCAACTTGCAGAATAAACTTGCCACTCAGATAAATTTGAAACAATAAACACTAGAACTCCAGCCATAACAATTGCGGAAACACTGATTTTAACAACAAATATCCAATCAATCACTCCATTGGAAACAATACCATTTTTTTTCAAACTTCTATAGAGTAGAATTGTCTGCAACCAACCAGAAACCGCACTAGCCAAAGCCAAAGCCACATGAAGTGCGATAAAACCCAAATACCACATCACCCAAACAAACAGGATATTCAGTCCCATATTTGAAAACATTGAAATCAAACCAATTTTCACAGGAGTTTTAGTATCCTTGCGTGAATAATAAGCTGGCAACAAGATTTTATTCAAAACAAAAGCCGGTAATGCCAACATAAAAGCTATTAAACTCAACGAGGTAAATTCCGTTGATTCAGCATTAAATTCGCCGTATTGATAAAGTGTAACCACAACTTCTTTTGCTAACACCAGCAAACCAACTGCTGCCGGTATGGCAATAAAAAAACCTAAATTCAATGCCCATTTCATAGTGTTAAGGAATTTTTCATCTTCACTTTTCGCAAACTGCCGAGATAAAGTCGGCAGAATTACTGTTGAAATTGCAATGACGAAAACACCCAAAGGAAACTCAAGCAATCGATTGGAGAAATATAAAAAACTCACACCAACAATCGGCAACATCGTTGCAATCAATGTATCTAATAGCAAGTTCACTTGTGCCACTGAAGACGCAAACAAGGTTGGAACCATTAATTTCATCACTTTTTTGATTTTAGAATCCTTAAAATCAGGAATAAATTTGGGTATTAAACCCAAACGATATAAAGACGGAATCTGAACCATCAACTGCAATACACCGGCAACCAAAACACCAACAGCCAAAGATTTAACGGAAATATCAAAAGAGTCTTTTAAAAAAATTGCACAACCAATTAAAGACAAATTAAGCAGAATTGGAGTCGCTGCCGGTAAAGCAAATTTTTTGTGTGCATTTAAAACTCCGCCGGCAAATGCAACCAGCGTAATCATTGGTAAGTAAAACAAGGTAAAACGCAACATCCAAACCGCTTCATCAAAAACTTCCGGTTTATCTTCAACCCAGGTATATGCAAATAAGGTCAAAATTTGCGGAGCAAATATTTCCATCACAATCCAGACTATAATAACTATAGTCATCAGAGTTCCTGAGACTCTGTCGATAAAATGCTTAAGATCCGCTTTTGAACCCGTTGCTTTAATTTCGTTCAATACCGGAACAAAGGCCAAAGAAAAAGATCCTTCAGCAAATAAACGCCGCATAAAGTTTGGAATCTGAAAAACAACAAAAAAAGCACTTCCCCAAATCGAAGTTCCCCACAACCACGCAACAACCATATCACGAATAAATCCGCTGATTCGTGATATGAATGTAAAAATACTAACGATGGCTGTAGCCTTAAATAGACTCATAAATTATTGGCTTCTGAATTTATTATCACGGCAGAAACTGCCTGCGTGAATTTTAAAACTCTAGTGGCGATTGTCTATGGAAACATCAAAAAAAACATATAAAGTTCCCTTTAAGTATAATAAATATGCCATATAAGTCGTTTATATAGCTAAAACATTGACTCAAGCGATAATAAACACGATAATTCCCCGCTTATTTTTTTAACAGTAATTTTTTTGGAGAAATATTTTGGCTAATTCAGCACAAGCAAGAAAAAGAGTCAGACAAGCAGCGAAAAGCAGAATCCACAACATGGGTCTGCGTTCAGAAGCCAGAACATATATAAAAAACGTGAGTAAAGCCATCGAAGCCGGTGACAAAGCTAAAGCTCAGGAGTTATACAGCACAATGGTTAAAGCAATTGACAAAGTATCCAACAAAGGAATCTTTCACAAAAACAAAGTTGCAAGACATAAAAGCCGTCTGAATAACAAAATCAAGGGAATGGCATAATTATTTGCCATTTTGTATTTTTTGTATTTGTAAATATAAATAATTTGTGTAAAATCTTGAGAAAACATTAATTTCTTTTAAAAACTTGAATTGGTTCACATTTTCAAAATTTTAAAAAATTTAGAATTTGTGTCAAGGTGAAAGAATCTAACTAATACATTTTATAACAGCTATGATTACTAAAGATAAAATCTCTGTTTCGCATCTTCAAATCGGCATGTATGTTTGCCAACTTGATAGATCTTGGCTTGAAACTCCTTTTCCGTTTCAGGGATTTTATATTCGTACTAAACATGAGATCGAAGAAGTTAAAAGATTCTGCGATTATGTGTATATCGACGCTGAAAAAGGTACGCAATCATACAAAGAAAACACTCCTTTCAAACCTTCTCCTCTTTTAGTTGAGGAGAAGAAAAGACAAGCTGAAAGTGGAGAAGCAAAATCTAAATATGTTTTTGCCTCAGATTTGAAAAAGATTCCTCTTCATATTGGAAAATATGATTCGATTACCAAACCTTTCAAGAAAGAAATTGATAATGCCAAAGTTTTGTTTTCGGACTTATCATATTCAGTCGAGCAATTAAGTTTCAACCTCAGAGTTGGTAAAGGGTTGGATGTTAGTGAAACCAAGAAATTGACCAAATCTGTTGTTAAAAGTGTCATTAACAACCCAAATACAATGATTTGGCTGAGTCGTTTAAAAGACAAAGGCGACTACACTTACAATCACTCTTTACGATCCAGTGTTTTAGCAACTGTTTTTGGTCGTCACTTGGGATTAGAAGAAGACGATTTAATTTCTCTGGCGACAGGTGTGTTATTGTCTGATATTGGTAAGACCAAAATTAAACGTGAGTTACTCAACAAGTCTGGAGAACTTACTGAAAAAGAAATGGCGATTGTTCGCAGTCACGTTGAATTAGGTGTCGAAATGTTGGCAAAAGACAAGAACGTTGAACACTGGACTCTTGTTATTGTTGAAACGCATCATGAAAGATTCAATGGTTCCGGTTATCCTTATGGGTTAGTTGGAGCTGAAATTCCTTTCTTCGGTCAAATTGCCGGACTGGTTGATGTGTTTGATGCCATTACAAGCAAAAAATCTTATGGTCAGTACATGACACCATCGGAAGCAATGGATTGGCTGTACACACAACGTGATAAAATGTTTTCAAGCAAGTTGATTGATGACTTTATTCAAGCGATTGGTTTGTACCCGGCTGGTACTATAGTTGAACTGACTGACAATTCTATTGGGTTAGTTGTTTCTCACAACCCTGAGAAAAGATTGAGACCACAAGTCCTAATGTTAAGAGACAACAACAAAAATGATATTCAATCAAGCAAAACAGTTGATTTGTCGAAACGTGCATTTATGTCAAAGGTTGACAGACCAATGGTTAGGAAAGCCATTCTTCCTGAGTCTTTAAACCTTTCAGGTGATAAAATTCAAGGGATATTGCAACGCAATGCTCAAACAGGACTGAAGTCACTGTTCGGTTAATAGAAAAACCTTACAACAATTAATTAGAAAAAGGCTATCAGAAATGATAGCCTTTTTTTATAGTTGACAAATTTTTTAAAGGAAAATTAAAGTATAATGAACATCGAATTTCAAGTTGAATTGAACTAAATGAAAAACTATCTTCAATTATTGCAAACTCTCCTGGATCAAGGAGCTACAAAAACAGACCGAACCAATACGGGAACAAGAAGCCTGTTTGGTTATCAAATGCGTTTTGATTTATCCAAAGGCTTTCCTATGGTAACAACCAAGAAACTGCATCTTAAATCAATTATTCATGAATTATTGTGGTTTCTTGCCGGTGATACCAATATCAAATACTTACAAGATAATGGTGTGAGAATTTGGAATGAATGGGCTGACGAAAACGGTGATTTAGGACCGGTATACGGTTATCAATGGCGTTCTTGGCCAACTTCTGATGGCAGAAAAGTCGATCAAATCAAAAATGCCATTCAACAAATCAAAGAAACACCGGACTCCAGACGTATTATTGTCAATTCATGGAATGTCGGTGAAATTGAAAACATGGCTTTGCCGCCTTGTCATTGTCTGTTTCAGTTTTATGTTGCAGATAACAAGCTATCATGCCAACTCTACCAACGCAGCGCTGATGTTTTTTTAGGTGTTCCATTTAACATCGCTTCATACGCACTGCTTACCATGATGATGGCACAAGTATGTGACTTAAAGGTCGGAGATTTTGTTCATACATTTGGTGATGCTCACCTCTACTCCAATCATATTGAACAAGCTAAAGAGCAAGTTTCAAGAACACCCTATTCTCTACCAACTATGAAGATAAATCCTGATATCAAGAATATATTCGAGTTTACATATGACGATTTTGAATTAACTGATTATCAGGCTCACCCTCATATCAAAGCACCGGTTGCAGTATGAAAATAACAACGAATCTGACAATTATTGTTGCTATGGATGAAAACAACCTCATTGGAAAGGATAATTCACTTCCCTGGCATTTACCTGCAGATTTAAAATATTTCAAACAGCAAACACTCAATAAAACCATTCTTATGGGTCGAAAAACATGTGAATCACTTCCCTTTGTACTTCCTCAAAGAAGAAATGTGGTTCTAACAAGGAATGTCGAGTTTACCCGTGAAGGATTTGAAATCATTCATAAACTGGATAGCATTAATGATTACGAAGGTGAAGTGATGATAATTGGTGGAGCAATGATTTACAAATTACTAATGCCTTATGTGAATAAATTACTCATTACTAAAATACATCATCAATTTGATGGAGACACCAATTTCAGTTGGAATCCTGCTGACTGGAAAATAGCTTCACAATTGGATTGTCAGACTGATGAAAAGAATCTCTATAATTACAGTTTTATGGAGTACCATAGAAAATGATGAAATCCCATATCTATAAAACTATCTGGTTGTTAATTTTCTCGTCTGTACTCATTTGGTCAGCCATAGAGCCCAAAGACAAGTTCACATGGTTTTTAGAGGTGCTACCCGCAATTATAGCAATCATCATACTTGCATTCACATACAAAAGCTTTCCATTAACTCCGTTACTGTATATTTTGATATTAATTCACAGCATTATTCTTATGGTTGGAGGTCATTACACTTACGCCGAAGTCCCTTTGTTTGACTGGCTCAAAGAGACTTACGATTTAACAAGAAATAATTACGACAAACTGGGTCATTTTGCTCAAGGATTTGTCCCGGCAATTTTAGCCAGAGAATTATTTATCAGGCATAATGTTGTTTCCGGAGTATGGTGGAGAAGGTATTTAATTGTCAGTGTTTGTCTGGCATTCAGTGCTTTCTATGAGCTTATCGAATGGTGGGTTGCTGTCGCATCAGGAGATGAAGCTGTAGCATTCTTGGGAACTCAAGGATATGTCTGGGACACGCAATCGGATATGGCATGGGCAATGTTTGGGTCGATTCTTTCCTTATTAATTCTCACAAAACTGCATGACAAACAACTGAAAAAATTAAGCAATTAATATAGCCATTCTCTACGAATCGGATAATTTTTTCTCAGTGAATCGAAGTATTCACCACTTTGCAGTTCCGGGTGATTGAGTATTTTTTGCAGTTTTTGACTGTCACTGACAATATCATAAGCTGATAACACATCTTTGAAAATTGAGTTTGAACTATTTAATTCAACAAAAATTTGCTTTGGAAACTTTGCGTCATCAATTACAACTTCTGCTCTATATATTCCAAAATAATCACAACAAGCCTGATATATCATCTCCGTTCCTCTGACTTTTCCGTCATAGCTATATCCCGCAATATGCGGAGTTGCCAATAAGGAATATTTCAACAGTTGTAAATTGATATTCGGTTCGCCATTCCAGACATCAAGAATAAGCTGTAAACCTTCGTTTTTCTGTTTAAATTTAAGCAATGCCAATTCATCAATAACCTCACCACGAGAAGAATTAATTAAAAGAGCATCATTTTTTAGGAACTGCAAAGTATTTTGATTGATAAACTGATAAGTAGAATGTTTTCCATCGAAAGTCAAAGGCGTGTGAAAACTAACAACTTCACAACAGAGAGACTCCGGTAATGACGAAAACTTCATCAGCTGAGGATTTAAATCTTGTAATGGCGGATCATTGATAACTGTTAAAATACCTAACATATCACAGTATTTTTTCAAAGTTTTACCGACATTGCCATAGCCGACAATTCCCACCGTGACATCATGGATGTTTCTATCTTGCTGCTGACACCAATAACAAATTGCAGAAATCACATACTGAGCGACCGAGTTGGCATTGCTTCCCAGAGCATTTGCAAATCCAATTCCTAAAGTACTTAAGTCTGATAAATTGACATGATTGACACCACTTGTCGCTGAAGCAACAAATTTAACAGGAGTATTTTGCAATAAATTTTTATCAACTTTAGTCACAGAGCGCACAAGCAAAACATCAATATCAAGCAAATCCTGATTGCATATTTGCCGACCAGGCTTAGTTGTTATCTCTCCAATATGTGAAAAAAAATCATTCACCAAAGGAATATTCTCATCTGCAAGAATCTTCATTTTTCTGTCATGTTTTAATGATATAACTATGACTATTATAATTGAATATCTCATATCTGTATGAGAAAATAGTAGAAAACATCAAGGAGAAATAGAATGACAATTCGTGTTGCAATTAACGGTTATGGTCGTATCGGGCGTTGTATTGTTCGTGCTTTGTATGAATACAATCGAAAAGATGAAATTCAAATCGTTGCTGTCAATGATTTGGCGGGAATTGATGTTTCAGCACATATTACTCAATATGACACCGCTCATGGTAAGTTTAATGCTGTGGTGGATCATACTAGTGATGAATTGATTATCAATGGTGACAAAATCAAATATTATTCCGAAACCGATCCTGAGAAATTACCTTGGGCTGAATTGGAAGTTGACTTGGTTATGGATTGTACCGGTCGTTTCAAAAGCCGTGAGTTGGCAAGCAAGCACCTGAACGCTGGTGCAAAAAAAGTCCTCATATCAGCTCCGGCAAAAGGTGAAGTCGATGCCACAATTGTTTATGGCGTTAATGATAATGTACTAAAACCGGAACACCAAATCGTTTCCAATGCTTCTTGCACCACCAACTGTTTAGCTCCGCTTGTGAAGCCTTTGCATGATGCCATTGGTGTCGAATCCGGTTTAATGACTTCTATTCATGCTTATACTAATGATCAGGTCTTATCCGACACTGCCCACGCAGATTTACATCGTGCCCGTTCAGCAACAATGAGCCAAATTCCAACCAGCACCGGTGCTGCTAAAGCGGTTGGATTGGTATTGCCCGAATTGAATGGCAAACTGGATGGATTTGCCATGCGGGTTCCGACCATCAATGTTTCTATTGTGGATTTAGTCTTTCAGGCATCCCGACCAACAACAATTGAAGAAGTAAACTCGATTATGTTAAAAGCTAGCCAGCAAATGCCTCGCATTTTGGGCTACAATGATAAACCTCTGGTATCAATCGATTTTAATCACAATCCGGCATCCTCCACTTTTGATGCCAGCCTGACTAATATCAAAAACGGAACGCTGGTTCAGGTGTTTTCATGGTATGACAATGAATGGGGCTTTTCCAACCGTATGATTGATACCGCATTAAAAATGATGTCGTTTTAATTTATTTTAAAAAAAATCTTGTGAATTAAAATTTTGATTGTTAGACTCAACCCAAGAATTAAATTATTAAATTATGAAAAACACGTTTAAACAACAGAATTATTTACAAGCCACTGCTTCAGTAGCTTGTGTTGTTGTTGTTCGACGTGCACGCCGTCGCATGAAACATGCCGGGGTGTAGAATTATAATTTTCAAGGAATAAGTTTACAAAACCCGGCAAAAGCCGGGTTTTTACATTCTGGCTTTTGTTGACTAAATACCGGAGCTATTATGTATAAAAACTTTATCAACACCGAAGACTGGTCGAAGTCAGAGATTGAAGGCTTAATTGATGTTGCCAAGCAACTAAAAGATTCCCCTTTCCACCAAAATTTCAAAAACAAATCATTTGCTCTTTTGTTCTTGAATCCATCCATGAGAACACGAACTTCCTTTGAGTTGGGAATACAACAATTAGGCGGAACAGCCATCGTCCTGCAACCCGGAAAAGATGCTTGGGGAATCGAGTTTGAGGAAAGAATTGTGATGAATGGCGATGCCGAAGAGCACATCAAGGAAGTTGCAGCTGTTTTATCAACTTATGTCGATGCGATTGCTATCAGAGCTTTCCCAAAATTTCAGAATTGGGATTACGATAAACAGGATAATGTCATCAAGTCCTTTGTAAAGTATTCCAGCGTCCCAATTATTAACATGGAAACCATTGTTCATCCTTGCCAAGAACTGGCTTTGATGATGACAATGAAAAAACATTTGGGAAAAGTTGAGAATAAAAAATTTCTGCTGACATGGACTTACCATCCAAAACCATTAAATACCGCTGTTGCAAACTCGGCTTTATCTATTGCTTCCAAATTTGGTATGGATGTGACATTACTTTGTCCCAATAAAGATTATCTACTGGATAAAAAATATCTAAAGATTGCCGAAGAAAACTGCCAGCAACAAGGTTCAACTTTAACAATTTCACACGATATCGAAGAGTCCTATAACAATGCTGATTTTGTCTATGCAAAAAGTTGGGGAGCACTACCCTACTACGGAAACCCCGAGGAAGAATTTAAAATCCGACGTCAATATGCCCATTTCATGGTTGATGAACATAAAATGTCACTGACCAATCAGGCTAAATTCAGTCATTGTCTTCCACTCAGAAGAAATATCAAGGCAACGGATGCAGTCATGGATAGTGATTACTGTGTGGCTATCGAAGAAGCAGAAAACAGACTGCATGCACAAAAAGCGATGATGTTAAATTTGTTTGGAGAAAAAATATGAAACAGAAAATTGTTCTAGCCTTTTCAGGTGGACTTGACACAACCTATTGTCTTTATGATTTGATTAACAAAGGTTATGAAGTGCATTCAGTATTCGTCAATGCCGGTGGAATCAGTGACGAAGAAATCAATCAAATTCAGCAAAAAGCCTTGAAAATAGGAGCAACTAAACACTACAGTTTCGACATTCAACATGATGTATGGAAGGATTTTGTCAAACCATTGGTCTGGTCACATGCACGAATGAATAACGAATACCCTCTATTATGCTCCGACAGATACATGATTGTTAAGAAGTGCCTTGAGCTTTGCGATGAGCTGAAAACTGACTTATTTGCACATGGTTGTACAGCGATGGGTAATGACCAGTTTCGCTTTGATCAAACGGTTAAATCTTTGGGAGATTATACAATCATCGCTCCAATCAGGGATTTACAGGAAGAAGTCTCCGCTGTTCGGGATTATGAAATTGAAAAACTGAATGAAGCAGGTATTGAAGTTGCTCAACAACATAAAAATTATTCAATCAATGAAAATATGCTGGGAGTAACAATTTCAGGAGGTTCAATTGATCAATTTCAGCAACCGGGTGAAGATTCATGGCATTGGCTTAAATCAGCTAAAGATTGGCCGAAGAAACCATTAACAATAAAAATCGGTTTCGAAAAAGGTGTCGCTGTCAGTATTAATGGCGAAAAACTGGATGGAGTTTCTATTATCAATTATCTCAATGAAGAGTTATCTGAATATGGTGTTGGCAGACACATTTATACCGGCGACGTCAGTATCGGACTGAAAGGAAGAATTGTGTTTGAATGTCCTGCAATTGATGCTTTAATAACCGCGCATCAAGCCATTCAGGATGCAGTGAATTCCAAATTTCAGAATCAGTTCAAAGACGTGATTGCTAACCGCTGGGCTGAACTGGTTTATTACGGATATTTTCATGATCCACACAAAACTGATTTGGAGTCTTATCTAAAAAGCTCGCAGAAATTTATTGACGGCGAAGTGACTCTTTACACAGAAGGAGCAACAATTACAGCTGTAGCCATTGACTCTGATTATATTGTTAAAGATGACAAATCAGTTTATGCCCAATCCTGTAACTGGTCGCCGGCAGATGCTATCGGTTTTATCAAATTAGCAGGCCAGGCATCCACTTTGGTCAATTCGGTGAGAAGGAGAAATGCCAATGCTCAATAAAATTCTTGAACATCTTGATTTTTTGATTCAGCAGGATACTCAAAATCCACCAAGACAAATTAGCAAAAATGACGCTTTATTCAAACAACTAGAGTCACATTTTTCTCATTTCGAGTTTGATGTTGAAATAACTGACCTGAATGACGGTCATGTGATTTTTTATGCAGTAAAAGGCAATCCAACCCTATTATTTAATGTCCATCTGGATACCGTTCCGGTGACAAAAAGCACACTCGATGAATGGACCTGTGAC
>JAGRJO010000043.1 GCA_020442725.1 Lysobacterales bacterium | reverse complement strand
AAAGACTCCTGAGCACTCAAATTACACATCCATTCAAGTCAGAATTAAGAAAAAACAGACTTGGCTTTTAGGATTTTCAGAAAGAGAAATTCCGTTTTATTGTTCTGATTATCTGGCTTTGGTTGATACCACCGGACGAGCCGTTCTGGAAAATAAAAGGGGATCAATTCCTAATGAAATTCCTGATGTTTTTGAACGCTTAAACCTCAATCCAGACACTTGGATGGATGAACTTAAAAGCTTTCGAACCAAACATAAAACAGCGGTTGGAACCCTGCAACAATTACGAGATTTTTGTAGTTCCGTTGGCAAATCTTTTAGGTTTGGGATTCAACTGAAACCACAGTTGGAATAGTCAAAACTCACAACTTCCAGATACGGCATATTCAAGCTGAGGGATTGGTTTGTCTTGAATAAGCAGAATTTCACAAAATTCATCAAAATTCCAAAAAGCACACCTCAATAATCAAAATTTACTTAGATTTTTCTTTAAAAACTGATCTGTTACCTCCTGATTCAGTGAAAAATATATTGAGAACTGTTTTTTACAAGTGAATGCCCTGTATAGTTGCTATGCCTGTCCCAGCTTATTTTTTATTAAACAGCAGGCAGTGAATTAAACCATATCAGTTAAATAAAAAAGCCGTTAAAAACTAACGGCTTTGGGGAGATTTATTACTTTTTTGATAAAAAATGAAATTTTGTAAAATTTTATTTTGTTTAATTTCAATAGGTTAACATGATTCATCCTTATCAAGCATCTGTCCCTGATGATTTTATACTTTAATTAGCTCTGATTTCCAAATAATGTTTTTTTTGTCTAATTCCAAAATCTCAAGAAGATTTTTGTATGATTCTTTCAAATCCAATTGTGAATCTACATAGACAGTTGTACCGTGGGATTGGCAATTCTGATGTCTCATTAAAACTACAAACCCAAGATTTTTATCGTAAAAATGACCACCTTCGTACCAATCTAAATCATCCTTCTCTTTTATAAATCGTATATTATATTTCTTTTGAATTTCATTTGGTTTTAAATCAATTTCAATTATTGGTTTGCAATCCCCACTTGGCCATCCGGTAAATTTTCTCTCGTCAAACATAAAAAAGCCTCCAATTACTAATTACAATTATTTTTTGTTACTGTACAACTTATTACAGCTTGTCCATTGACCTCTTGAATCAATAGGGTCAGAGACATTGATAATTAGTTTTACAGAAACAACGATTCTGACCCCATTATTGTAATTCGAATTGCATTCATGGAATCAACTTTAAATTCTGTAGCAATTCGAGCAATTCATAACAAACATTCATTATACCAAACTACTTACGAGTATTTGATCTTTAATCCACATCAATTTCCCTTCTAGTTTAAAAAATCATGGTTTTTAATTAAGAAAATCATAAATATCATTTTATTTATTGACCGAACGGTCAGTCAGTGTATAATTTCGGAAAATCTAACAACTTGAGATTGCCATGACAAAAGATATAACAGTCAAATACTATTCACCGGTTGAGGAAAGAATCAACATCACTTCACATGCTATTGGTTTCATACTTGCTATATGGGCATTAGTTTATCTGGTGATTAAAGCCTCGATTCATGGCAATGCATGGCATATTGTCAGTTTTAGTATTTATGGTACCAGCATGATGCTTTTGTATGCGGCTTCGACTTTTTATCACATGGCAAAAAAGCCGGTTGTACGTAAACGATTGAAAGTCTTTGATCATGCAGCTATTTATCTGCTGATTGCCGGAACATACACGCCTTTTACTTTGGTGACGCTTAATGGAGCTATGGGCTGGACTTTATTTGGAATTGCATGGGGTTTGGCAGTTGTGGGAATTATTCTGAAATTATTTTTTACCGGCAGATTCACACTAATTTCAACTTTAGCCTATGTGATTATGGGTTGGTTAATTGTTATAGCCATTAAACCATTAGCGAACAACTTACCCGAAGGTGGCTTGTTCTGGTTGATAGCAGGAGGAATATCTTACACCGTTGGTGCGGCTCTTTATGCAATTCATAAATTGAAGTTCAATCACGCGATATTTCACATATTTGTTCTGATAGGCAGCATTTGCCATTTTATTACTGTGTATTTCTACGTTTTGGAGAAATAATATGATTTCAAATAAAGAAAAGATATTAAATTCAGCATTCGAGCTTTTTGCCGATAAAGGTTTTAGCCACGTTTCAATTGCTCAAATTGCCAAACACGCCGATGTCGCTAAAAGCCTAATCTTTCATCATTTTTCCAATAAACAAGAGCTTTGGGAAGAAGTCAAAGAAACGGTATTTATGGGCTACTCTTCACAACAAATGGATTTATTTGAAAAAGCAGGGAATCCGATCGAACTCATCAGCCAGTCAATTTATAAATATTTTGAGTTCCTCAAAAATAATCCCAACATTCTACGAATGTACTCATGGAGCAATCTCGAAAACGATTCCAGTTGTGGTAAATATGATAAGCCACTGATAGAGCGAGGTTCAGAACTTATTCGAAAAGCACAGGAAGCCGGTATTTTTCGTGATGATTTTGAACCGGTCAATCTGATTGTTTCATTTATTTCAGCAATAAACTCTTACCTCAATGCTCAATCTCATTTTTGCCAATGGCATGACGAGCTCTATAAAAACGAGAAGTTTGTCGATGATTTTGTCAGTTTCATTATCAACGGAGTCAAAGCATGAATACTACAAAAAGCATTTTGATTTTTACTTCGGTTTTTCTATTTAATAGTTGCAAAAACAATCCATCGGAAGAGCAAAAAAACATCGCTACAAAAGTGACAACAACCATTGCCACTACCCATGAAATCACACGTTTTCATAATGTTCCGGCAGTTTTAAAAGCTCAGAATCGTGCTGATTTATCTTTTCAGTTATCCGGGACTATTAAAAGCATCAATGTGAAAATTGGTGATTCTGTTGAAAAAGATGATGAGTTAATTCGTTTGTATAATCCAAATATTGACCCTGCTCTGGCAGCCAACGAAGCTAAACTGGAATCCATTCTGACTCAAATCAGTCAGGTTGAGAAGGACTTGGAGAATTTAAAAACTCTGAGAAAGAATAACTCCGTCAGTAAAACAACTTATGAACATAAGGAAACGGAGTTGAAAAATCTTTTGGCGCAACAAAAAACCGTTGAGTCTGAAATCACTCTCTCACAAGCAAACCAGCAAGAAACCATTATCAAGGCACCTTTCACCGGAATAATTTCACAATTCAGCAAGCAACCCGGAGAGTTTATCTCAGCAGGTCAACCGGTTATGTCTATTTATCAAAACAATATTCTGGAAGTTGAAACAGAAATCACCAAAGAACTTTGGTCAAATCTCAAGTTGGGCGATGTCATTCATGGGTATTTTGGAGATGAAAAACTTGAATTCGAGTTGATTGAATTGGCACAAAGTGCAAATCCACTCACACATTTGTTACCAGTGGTTCTGCAACTGAAGAATAGTTTACCGGAAGCCATTGGACAAAATGTTAACCTTGCATTTCCACAGAATTATAAAAATGTCTATCAATTGCCTTTACAAACAGTTATTGATGATGGAATCAATCAACCTTATGTATTTGTAACTGAGAGAAAAAAGGCTCAAAAACACATCATCAAACCATTATTTATCAATGGAGATGACATTATCTTTGAAGTTGATAATGTCATTGATAATCCTGTGATTATTGAGGGTCAAAGTAAAGTCGCATCAGGAACTCCGATTGAGGAATAGTCATGAATTTAGTCAATTTGCTGGTCCATCAAAAAAGATTAATTCTCACAACTGCAATTTTATTTGCAATTGCAGGCGTTTATTCATGGTTCAATATGAATCGCCAGGAAGATCCTTTTTTTCCCTATCGTAATGGATTTATTCTGACACAATATCCGGGAGCCAGTGTCGAAAACATCGAGAATCTGGTTCTTGAACCATTGGAAAAAGAAATTTCCCAAGTTGAAGAAGTTGATGAAATCAGGGGAATAGCCAGAGCTGGATTTTGTCAGATTACAGTCAGAATGAAAGAGTATGTTTATGATACCGATTCAGCGTGGAATCGTGTCCGAGATGCGGTTGAACGAGCAAAAACACAGTTTCCTGAAGGTGTAATGACTCCTCTGGTCGAAGATAGAGTGATTGATACACCGTTGGTCGTTTATTCTTTATCCGGTCATAACGATGTCATGTATATGCGAAAAGTCGCTGAAGAAGTCAAATTAAAACTTCTATCCGTTCCTGAGCTTTCCAAAATCAAACTGTACGCGCAAGCGGAAGAGGAAATCTCCATTGAACCGGATTCTGATAAGTTAAAACAATTAGAAATCAATTCCGATTATCTGGTTAAACAAATTGCTTCCAAAACTAAAGTAGTTCCTCTTCAAACTCTGCAAGCAGATAGCAGACAAATCATTCTGAACGCTAAGACCGAATATCAATCCATTGATGAAATCAAATCAACTCTTATTATTCTACCTGATGGTACCAATTTGCCTTTGGAATTATTGGCAAAAGTCAAATACGGTGCAAAGCAAGATGTTGGATCAGTATTTTGGAAAGATGGAAAAAGAGCCATAGGTATTGGAATGTTTATTCCCGAAAATCAGCTCAACGTGGTTTCATTTGGTGAAAAAATAAAGTCCATTATGAATGAAATTGACCAACAATATCCTGAAATAGATTTTGAACCGATATTTTTTCAACCGAATCGAGTTTCTGACAGAATATCAGAACTTGGCAACTCTTTGCTGATGGGAATGATATTGGTTAGTATCGTTCTGACGGTTTTTCTGGGAATGCGTCCCGGGTTGGTTGTTGCCAGTATTATTCCTCTAGTGACATTCACATCACTGGCAATTTATAACTTTTCCGGGAATGTGCTGCACCAAATGGCGATTTCAGGTATGGTGATTGCCTTAGGAATGCTAGTGGATAACGCCATCGTCATGGTTGAAAACATCCAATATCATATCGACAAAGGCATGCGTAAATCTGAGGCATCAATCACCGCTGTCAAACAATTATCATTTTCATTGTTTTCTGCTACCGGTACGACTTTAGCGGCTTTTATTCCAATGCTGATGTCGAAAGGCAATACGGGCGATTTTACTCACGCAATTCCGGTAGTCATTATGCTATCTATTGCTATCAGCTATGTCTATTCTATCTTTGTCACACCGGCATTCAGCCACTTGTTTTTGAAACCAATTGATACATACAAGGATTCAAAAATAATGACTATGGGAGAGAAGTTTGGCAAACTCGCGACTCAATCACCAAAGAATATTCTTCTCATGGCATTTGTCTTTGTGATTTTATCGATGTCTTTATTTACACTGGTTAAAAAAGATTTTTTCCCTAGTACAGACCGCAATCAGGTAATTATTGATCTCACTTTTTCGGAAGGAACCAACCTGCGTTACAACTCAGCAATAGCCAAAGAAATATCGCTAAAAGTGTTAAAACAACCGAATGTCACTCATGCGTATTCGTTTAGTGGCAATTCAGGACCGAATTTTTATTACAACTTAATTGAAAAACCACAGTCTCCGAATATCAGCCGAATTGATGTCGAACTCACATCATCAGAACACAATGATGCTTTTATCGAATGGGTCAATACTGAAATTAAGCCCAAATATAAAAATGTCGAAATTATTGCTAATAAACTCGGGCAAGGACCACCTGTAGCAGCACCTATTGAAATCAAAATATTTTCACAGGATCGTGAAAAACTCAGCCAGGCCATTCATGACATTCAACAAATTGTGACTGAAACTGATGGAACTAGAGATGTAAGAAACAATCTGGGAATTGGATTGCCAAGCTATCAAATTTCATTCAAAGATGAAATTCTCAACAAATACAATGTCACCCGAGAAGACATTGCAAAATCCATTGGATTAGCGAGTGGAGGGCTGATTATCGGTCAGTATCGAAAAGCTAAAGACCCGATAAATATCGTGGTTCGCAATGAAAATGGCATCAATTATCCTTTGCAACAATTTGAAAACATCACTTTGCATGTTGCAGATAAAAGCATTCCAATCAAACAACTTGCGGATATTAGTTTGCAATGGTTACCGGCTTCCATTCATCATTATGATTTACAACGGACGGCTTCTGTGTTTTCAGAAACACAGTCTGATACCACATACAGTAAAATTCTAGAAACATTAAGACCGAAACTTGAAGAAATGCAACTTCCACAAGGAGTAAAAATAAAAGTCGCAGGCACCTCACAAGAATCAGAAAAAGCCAATAAATCTCTCGGAGGTGCATTGCCTATTGGAATTATTTTGTTGTTGGTATTCTTGCTGATTGAATTTAATTCATTTACTAAAGTTGGAATTATATTGATTACCATTCCTTTGGCATTTGCCGGAGTTCCAATTGGGTTATTGCTGACCAATACCACGTTCGGTTTTACTGCAATACTTGGCACATTGGCATTAGTTGGAATTGTTGTCAACAATGCCATTGTTTTGCTTGATCTAATTCAAAAAAATCTAAATGATAATTTTGATTTTGACAAAGCGATTATTGAAGCGGTCAAGAGAAGAGCCCGTCCAATTCTTTTAACCACAATCACCACAGTTGCAGGACTATTTCCATTGGTCATGACTAAGAGTACATTGTGGCCACCGCTGGCATGGACTATTATTTCAGGTTTAATCGTTTCAACCTTTTTATCTCTGATAATTGTTCCCGCGTTATACAAAATTTTACTCAAAAACAAGGAATGTAAACTTTGTGAACCCGACCAATGAAAACATGATGACAGTCACATTTTTGTATCTGACAGGATAATAAAATAAGCACATGGTTAGCTAATATTATGTATTTTGAGGTCAATAATCGTGAACAACGCACTCTCCCAAGCACAAAAAATTCGTAGTAGAAAAATCATAGATGCTGATAAAAACGCCTTGATTAAAGAGTATCAAAAGCGTTTAGTGGAACTCAGTTTTGCCAGAAAAAATAAGGACGATGTTTCTGAAGAATACGACCAAATCGTTAAGAAAATCCAAATTCTCCGACATGGCGTTGATGAGATTCATTAAATTCTAACAATTGTTTCATTGGGTTTGTCCATGCTAGAATAAATCCAAATGCAAACATATAAAGACAAAAAAAAGTATTTATGGGTCTTATCAGCTCTGCTTCCGCTGGTTTCAATCACGGGAGTTATCGCCTTTCAAATCACTTCTAATGCTTTATCGCTATTCATTCCACTGATTTTTATATACGTCTTTATCCCGCTTCTGGATCTGATATTTGCTGAAGACAAATCCAACCCACCCGAATCCGAAGTTCCGAATCTGGAAAAAGACTCGTATTATTCATACGTTTGTTATTTATTGTTACCGGTGCACATATTCATTTTTTTGTACCTGATTCACTTCATTGTCACCACAGATTTGAGTGTATGGATGTATATTTGCCTGATTCTCACTATGGGAATCTTTGGTGGTTTGGCAGTAAATCTAGGTCATGAACTCGGTCATAAAACCAAATCTTTGGATAAAAATCTGGCTAAATTTGCATTAGCATTTTCAGGCTATGGGCATTTTAATATTGAACATAATATCGGACATCATAGAGACGTTGCTACACCTGAAGATTCAGCCAGTTCGCGTTTTGGAGAAAGCATTTATAAGTTTGCTCTGAGAGAAATCCCCGGAGGTTTAATCCGGGCATTCAAGATTGAAAAGCGTCGCTTATACCGAAAAGGATTATCATTCTGGTCCATTAACAACCAAATCCTACATTCGTATTTCATGACTCTGATTATTTATACCTCTGTCACAATATGGTTGGGATGGGAAGCCTTGTTGGTTTTAGTTTTACACATTCCAATTGTATGGTGGCAGTTGACAAGTGCGAATTACGTCGAGCATTATGGTTTGTTACGACAAAGGCTGGACAACGGGAACTATGAAAGATGCAAGCCTCATCATTCATGGAACTCCAATCATCTGGCATCTAATCTGGTGCTTTATCATTTACAAAGACACTCCGATCATCACGCCAATCCTGCCAGACATTTCCAAAGCCTGCGACACTTCGATGATGCTCCTCAACTTCCAAATGGTTATATGGGACTGTTTGTCATCGCATACTTCCCTCCTTTATGGAGGAAAGTTATGGATCACAGAGTTTTAAAACTTGCCGATAATAATTTTGATTTAATCAATCAATAATCATTTAATTCCTTCGCAATTATTTCCGCTTGTTTCAATACCGTTTCTGTTGCCAGTTTTTGCATATCTGGTGGATAACCGAATTGTCTCAATGTCCGCTTGATGATTACTTTCAATTTTGCTCTAACACTTTCCTTAATTGTCCAGTCGATAGATGCATTTTGCTTTACACGTTCAGTCAATATCACCGCCAGTTCTCTCAGCTTGTCTTGCTGCATGAGTTGTTTGGCTGAATCGTTGTTCGCCACTGCGGTGTAGAAAGCATATTCAAAGTCAGACAATCCAAGTTTTTTGGCTTCACTGTCCATGTTCACGATTTCCTTACTCAACTTGATGAGTTCTTCCATCACTTCGGCAGCCGTCAAAATCTTGTTGAGGTATTTCTTGATGGAATTCTCCAACATTTCTTTGAGTGACTTACTCTTGACCAAGTTCTTTTTGGAACGTGCTTTTATCTCGTCATTGAGTAATTTTTTCAAAACTTCTAAAGCCACATTTTTGTGCTCCATTCCTTTGAGTTCCATCAGGAAGTCTTCTGAAAGAATGGAAATGTCTGGTTTCTTGATTCCTGCGGCATCAAAAACGTCAATTACTTGTTCAGAAACCAAAGCTTGGTCTATGACCTGACGAATTGTTGTTTCAATTTCTTCATCGGTTCTACCTGAACCGGTACCATCAAACTTAGCTAAGCGTGCTTTTACGGCTTGAAAAAATGAAACTTCATCTTTCACGTCCATGGCCTGCTCATGCGGAACGGCAATCGCAAAGGCTTTGGATAGGGCAGTTACTTCATTGATGTATCGTTTCTTGCCATCTTCCAGTCCGAGAATATGTTCTTCGGCTGCCAGAATCATAGATAGTTTCTGACCCGTTTCGGCTTGGAAATAGTCTTCATAAGGAAATCCGCTGTACATCTGAGAAACCACTTCCAGTTTTTCGAGCATCAATTCAACTGCTTGGGCTTGGGCAATGGTTGGGTCGCCTTTTCCACCTGCATCTGAATAGAACGAAAGTGCTTTTTTCAAATCCGAAGCAATGCCCAAATAATCGACGACTAAACCACCTGGCTTGTCTTTGTACACTCGATTTACCCTTGCAATAGCTTGCATCAGGTTATGACCTTTCATCGGTTTGTCGATGTAAAGCGTATGCATGCTTGGTGCATCAAAACCTGTAAGCCACATATCCCGAACAATCACAAGTTTCAGTTCATCATCCGGGTCTTTCATTCGGTCGGCAAGCGTTCTTCTTTGTTGCTTGGTGGTGTGGTGTTTGGCGATTTTCGGGCCATCCGAAGAGGACGAAGTCATCACGACTTTAATCACGCCTTTGTCTAAATCATCTGAATGCCACTCGGGTTTTAGCTTGATGATTTCCTCATACAAGTCAGCGGCAATCCTTCTGGACATGGCGACAATCATTCCTTTGCCTTCAAAAACTTCTTGGCGTTGGTCAAAATGCTGAATGATGTCATTGGCTACATTCTTGATTCTGTTTTCACTGCCGATTAAGGCTTCCAACTGAGTCCATTTGGCTTTGGCTTTTTGAGTTTCAGTGAGTTCTTCGCCGTCCAACTCATCATCCAGTTCCTCAACCAGCTTTTTGCCTTCTTCACTCAGGTTCACTTTCGCCAATCGGCTTTCGTAATAAATGCGAACCGTTGCTCCGTCTTCCACTGCTTGAGCAATGTCATAAACATCAATGTAGTTTCCGAAAACGGCAGGGGTGTTTACATCCGTGCTTTCAATGGGTGTTCCTGTAAAACCAATGTAGGTGGCATTGGGCAAGGCATCACGCATGTACTTGGCAAATCCATACACCGTTTTCTTACCAATCACATTTCCATGCTCATCCTTTTCATCAACTGTTTTGGCTTTGAAACCGTATTGCGTTCGGTGGGCTTCATCGGCAATCACCACAATGTTTTCTCGTTCCGAAAGCGTTTCATACACATTGCCTTCTTCGGGTGAGAATTTTTGAATGGTGGTAAAAATCACACCTCCTGAAGCAACTTTTAGTTTTTCCTTTAAGTCGTTTCGGTTTTCTATCTGCTTCGGTTCTTGTCGTAATAGCTGAGTGGAAGAAGCAAAAGTGTCGAAGAGTTGGTCGTCCAAATCGTTTCTGTCGGTAATGACAACAACGGTGGGGTTGTCCAAGGCCAACACAATTTTACCAGTGAAGAACACCATGGAAAGCGATTTACCGCTTCCTTGGGTATGCCAAACCACACCGCCTTTACGGTCACCTTTCGGTTGAGACTTCACACCTGCCACACCATAACTTTCAGGCGATTCCTGCACAAAATTCCCCTCCTCTGGAGGGGTGCCTGAAAGGCGGGGTGGTTCTTCTACTTGTAATGCAGGATGTCTATCAAGCATCTCCATCACCTCATCCATCCGTTTCATAACATCATTTACGAGAATGTGTATGACCGTCAATCCGAGTGATTCCAAATAAGCATCTCGCTCCGCATCATATTCCACTTTATCATCATGACTACTGCCATCAATTTCAATGACTACATTACAATTGGCACAGTAGAAGTCTACGATATAATTACCGATTATTTTTTGACGGTCAAAGTCATAGCCTTTGAATTGTTGACGTTTAACCTGATTCCAGAACAGCACCTCGGAAAGGTTTCCAGCCTTTCTCAGTTCTTTGGCGCGTTCTTTCAATTTGGGGTTGTAAGGAAGGCTTAAGTAGTTCTTGGAGTTTCGAGATATTTCTTGGACTCTTGGGTTTGGGACCACCCCGGTCTGCGACCACCCCTCCTTGGGAGGGGAATTGACTACACCGTCAGACTGCGTCTTCCACCCCTTCAAAGAAGGGGAATAACCTGTCGCTCTCATAGCAGATTCCACCGCTCGGTTCACGGCATAGTATTGATGATAAGCGGCTAATTTTTTGACTGTTGAAATGGTGGTTACGCCAGTTTTCGCATCTTCCTTTTTCGATTTTTCAAACACAATAAAATGCCGAATCAAATCCAGCAAGGTTTCTTTGTTGAGCATGCCATTGATGAGCGTTTCCATTTGGCTCACCAAGTGTGATGCTTCTTCTTTGCCGTCTGCCGATTTCCAGGCCATAAAACGGCTCATGCCCGAAGAGAGTGTTCCTGCTCTGGCTTCTAATCCGTCTGAGATAATCGTAAATGCATTATAAGTAAACAGACTTGGAATGACTGCTTTGTAGGTTTCTATCTGACGGAAAGCCGATTTGATGGTAGCGTTTTCATCGGCTGCATTTTTGAGTTCGATGACCACCAAAGGAATACCGTTGACAAACAGAATAACATCTGGGCGTTTGTTGATGCCATCTTCTACCACCGTAAACTGGTTGGCAACTATAAAGTCGTTGTTTTCGGGTGTATTGAAGTCGATTAACCACACCAAATCACCTCTTTGCTGTCCGTCTTTCTGATAGCTGACTTTGATGCCTTCGGTCAATAGGCGATGAAAGCTTTCATTATTGGTCAATAACTCTGGCGAATGGATACGCTGAATCTCTTTGATAGCTTCTTCCTGTGCAGCGGGTGGTACGGTGGGGTTGATTCTTCGCACTGCTTCCGCCATGCGATGAGTGAGCAGAATTTCCTCGTATGAACTCCGCTCGGGATTTTCGCCATCATGAGCAATACTTGGGGCATAGATATATTCATAGCCCAAGTGCTCCAACAATTTGATGGCAAAATCTTCTATGGTATTTTCAGTTATTCTTGTCATTTGTCTGAACTATGATTTTTTTTGATTTTGGGATTGCCTTGATTTTGCTGTTTGAATGATTTATTGCTTAGCCTTTTAAACTGTAGCGACTTAGCACCAAAATTGATGAGCAAACCCACCTCTA
>JAGRJO010000042.1 GCA_020442725.1 Lysobacterales bacterium | reverse complement strand
AATTATTTATCAAATATTGCAACAAGAATACCAGTCATAAATGCAATAATAAAGTACCATTTGAGAATTGTTACCCAAACAGGCTTTTTTTGTTGGGTCAATATTTCTCTGACCTTTTTTGGAGAAACATTTAATGAGTTTTGAGAGGTTGGCTTTTTTGGTTGATTAAACTTGTATCCGCATTGTATACATTGAGTAAGTTTTTTGCCTGCTTCCTCAACTAAGGGAGCATTGCATGACTTGCATTTAATGATTTTAAAATCGTTCATATATTTATGAAACCTCTCGCTTCGGCAAAAACACTAATATCAGATATCCGTTTCGGTGCATTAATCACCAAATGACTTTTCCATTTATTATTTCCGGGTAAACCATGAAACAAACCTAGAATCGGTGGAATCAGCCAATGAAGCTTCACACCAGCATCAATCTGTAATTGGCAATACTCTATATATTTTTCAAGAACCTGGTCTCTTGTGCAAGAAACTTTTGTTTCAAACAGTTCATTTTGCAAATTAAATAGCAACCACGGACTGTTCCATATAGCTCGTCCCAACATAACCCCATCGACATGCATAAGGTGTTGCTTTGCCTCTTCAACGGAATTAATTCCACCATTGATAACTATTTCTAATTCTGGGAACAGCTTTTTGACTTTATAAACATAGTCGTATTTCAGGGGTGGAACGCTTCGGTTTTGTTTCGGACTTAAACCTTTTAACCATGCTTTTCGGGCATGAATGATTATGGTTTTTATTCCTGACGCTGATACTTTGTCGATAAATTCTGTCAGATCTTCAAATTTGTCTTTATCATCAACGCCAATTCGGCATTTAACTGTAATAGGAATATTAGCAGACTGTTGCATTTGTCTAACACAATCCGCAACCAACTCCGGCTCTTTCATTAAACAAGCTCCAAAGCGACCTTTTTGCACTCTGTCACTAGGGCATCCGACATTTAAATTAACAGCGTCATAACCGTAATTTTCTGCAACTTCGCAACAGTGGCGCAGTTCTTCAGCATCAGAACCTCCTAATTGCAATACTACAGGGTGCTCTTGCTGATTATAATCAATGTACTTGTCTGTATTTCCTCGAAGAATCGCCGGCGCTGTAACCATTTCCGTGTAAAGCAGAACATCCGGCGAAATCAATCGGTGCAAAAAACGACAATGTTTATCGGTCCAATCCAGCATTGGTGCAACAGAAACAAGGTTGTTTATCGGATTTTCCATTGTTTTTCACATTTAAAATCCAAACCTCTTTGTTTGGAGAATTCTTGTCTAACCGTATCGACGGTGTTATTCATTAGTTGGGTCAATTCAGTTGCTTGTTGCTGCAGTTGCTCACATTCGCTATTTTCATCAAGTGCCATCATTAGCAACCATAGAGATTCGATACTTTTATTTTGTACGACAGCAAGTTGTGCATATTCCAAAGCTAAGACTCTATCTCTGAGGCTTTCATCAGGAATTTGAGCGAGTAGTTTTGCCAAGAGAACGATGACTTCGTGATTTTCCGGTTTGTATTTGTGAATTTTTTTGAGCCATTCAATAGCATCTGAGTATTCTCCGGTATTAATCAATGACTTGGCTTTATACACCTGAGTTGGTTCATGCGCTTTCATTGCAGACTCTTCAGCAATTTTAATAACTTGCAGGTATTGCTGGTTTGCGTAGTATAATTGTGCCAGTTTTGAGTTCGCCTTAGTATCATTAAGGTTCAGTTTTCGATATTCTTCAAAATATTTGATAGCATCATTTATGTTATTTTCTGATAGATAGATTTCAGCCAGGTTGTATAGCGACTTTTCGTGAAGAGGGTTATTTTCAAGGAGTTTAAAAATAACTTGTTTTGCCTGTTCAGTTTGTTTGTTTTGAAAATAAGCAACGGCAAGATTTGCCTGTGCGGTTTGGCTTTCCGGATTGAATTCCAGAGCCTTCTTATAGGACGCTATAGCTTTGTCGAAAGCGTTATTGGATAAAGCGGTTTTAGCTTCAATCAAATAAGGAACCTCTCCGACTATTGTGCTTTTTACCTCAAAATAAAAGGGGTCGTTGAGCTGAATTCCAGCTTGCCCGGCGAGTTGTAAGTAGGCTTGTGCTTTTTGGGTTTCTCCGAGAAGGTTATATGCTTGTGCCAGTTTGTAATTAATACTGGTTGCTTTTGGAACCAGATTGAGTGCTTGTTGATAAAAGCCGATAGCAATGAGGTGATTTTCTGTTTCAAAATACAAGTCGCCGGTTAGCAATAACATATTGGAGATCAGCAATAATTCTACCGGAACTTTCGATTTCTGCAAAAACGCCTGTTTGATGTTTCCCGATTGTTTATAAATTTCAATTAAATAATAGTGAGCCGGAAAATAATAATTGTCGCGAACTAGGGTCTGATCAAAACCTTTGATGGCATCATTATAATTTCCTTCGTCCAGCGCCGCTTTTCCATATAAATAAGGCCATTTGGCATCGCTTTTTTCATACATACCAACGGCAAAATAACAATCTTTTGCTTGGGATAAAAAATTGTAATTATGCAATAACAAACACCACTGTTTCGATGCCATTAACTCCGTTTCAAAATCTTTGTTTTCTCGGGCTTCGATGATAGACTTCTTAATTCTTTTAAAGACTTTGGCAACATCTTTATCTAAATCTTTGGTTGAAATATTCTCAACAGAAATAAATGGTTTACTTTCATCAGTTTCAGCATCTTGTGAACGAATGGAGGTTGAAACGCAAAAAAATAGACAAAGCGTTACTAAAAGTGAATTTTTCACGGAAGTTTGACCAGTATGTATTTATTTGTTGCTTTCATCGGAATTTCCTTAATTATTTTTCCTGATTGAGAAAGCTGTATTTTATCAAAGGATTTTAATTGTGCATCAGAAAAAACCAACCGTGAATCATTTGCTGAGGCATAAGAACCATCCGTTGAGCTCCTGATTAAGACTTTTCCTTTTGAGCCGGTCAATTCGATTTGAATATTTGAATTGTTTTGAAGTTGAATTCCCAGCCAGTTTTGGGGATTGAGGTTATTTAACAAGATTTGGGGATGAGAGTTGTTGTTGCTGACAATAATATCGACATCTCCGTCATTATCAATGTCACCAAATGCAGCTCCTCTTGAAATCGCTTTGTTTTTCAGCCATGTTTCATCGGTAATGGTTGTGAATTGTGAACGAGCTGAATTGAGATAAAGCTGATTAGGCTGTTCAAAAGTTTCTAAGTCATTAGACTCGGCTGAACCCGCAACAGCTCCGTTAAAGACGATTAAATCCGGATAAATATCATCGTTAACATGAATAAAATTGGTTGCCCAGCCGGTATAAGCAAAACTGGATGTTGATAACTGACTGCGATTGGTTACATCCTGAAAAAAGCCTTTACCGCTGTTTTTATAGAGAGTATTGGATTCATTCATCAAGTGCGTAAAAAAAACGTCGAAATCACCATCCAAATCATAATCAGTCACAGCCATTCCCATACTGGCTTCAGCACGTCCTTCGGCATTCACAGCCAAACCAGAAAATAAGCCGTTTTCAATAAATTTCTGACCCTTTTGATTGAGCCAAACAGTGTTCGGTTTACCATCGTTTGCAACTACAAAGTCATTAAAACCATCATTGTTGATGTCAATACAGACTACATTCAGTCCCGGCATATTTGGCATATCCGGAAAGAAAAAGTTTGTTTGTTCAATCAGAGTACCATTCTCATTAAGATAAAAAGTATCTTTTTGTCCCTCAAAAGAACTTGGTCCGCAGTAGTCTCTTTTGCTGCTGGCGTTATAACATTTTGGATTGTTGCTTTCTGACCAGTTGACATAGTTGCTGATGTATAAATCTTTATAACCATCGTTATTGATATCACAAAATGATGAACTGGTTGACCACAGATTTGGATTGGATGAGAGTTCGAAAGAAGCAAAAGACAGTCCTTGTTGATTTAATAGCAGTTTATTTTGTTGTAAATTATTCAGAAAAATATCATTCCAACCATCATTATTGACATCTGCAACCGCAATTCCAATTCCATATTCTGAATTGTTTAGTTTTAAGTCGCTTGTAATTTCTTTGAAGGAAAGTTTTCCGGACTCTTTTAGCAAGTTTTTATAAAACTGATCAGACTTTTTGTTATTTTTAAAGTTCCCACTTTGAACCAGATAAACATCCAAATCGCCATCATTATCGAAATCAATCAAACCAACGCCGGAGCCCACAATTTCAGGGTAATAAAACTCACCGGATTCACCGTTGTTATGTTTGAATTGAAAAGTTTCCTGATTTAAGAACTCAACAAAATGTTCAGCCTGAACTGTAAAAGAATAAAAAGCCAAACAAATTAAAAAGAAAATATTTTTCATCACAAAGCCAATAAAGAGGCGCAAAAGCGGTAATATAAGAAACCGCTTTTGCTCATAGATTAAACTCTACTTAACTTCTCTATTTATTTTTCTGGCCGCTAAAAATACTAAGAGAGTAATTAAAATGACCGTCCAATACCAAAGATTCATAATTGGAATTATTGGTATAAATGCATTCACAAAAAGTGAAGCAGAAGCAGAAGTACCAGCATCTCCTGTTATTGGACCAACGGTGGTGTCAACAGTAAGAGGGCTGGTGATGTTTTGATAAGTTCCTTCAATTGTATCTGCCGGAATGGAAACCATTACAGAGAAATTGCATGACGAGTTTGCTGTGAGTATTCCATTCTGGAAGTCGATAATGTTTGAGCCTGCTACGGTTGAACCGACTCCGCAAACATCACTCATTGGTAAATTAGTTGCAGTTGCTCCGGGAATAAATGCACCTAAGTCATCAGTGAATGAAATTCCGGTGATAACTGATGTTGTCGAGTTCGTTAAAGTAAATGAGATTTCAACTTCTTCTCCGGCTACAACACCACTCATGAATTGTTTAGTCAGAGTCGGGAAATCAACATTAACCAAGAGTGTGTCTGTTGCTTGTCCGCTATTTCCATGATTAGAAGTTAAGTCGCCGGTCAGATTCACATAAGTATCAGGCAACGCTGATACAACATCGACCGTGACTGTACATGAAGCACCGCTAGAAACTGTTCCGCCGGTATAACTAATGACGGAAGCACCACTGGTTGCAGTCAGCGTTCCACCTGTACAACTTGTTGAGGCATTTGCAGGATTTGCGACCAATAGATTGATCGGCAAATTATCTGTGAAGTCCAAAGAAGAGGCATCAAAAGAACTGCCGCTATTGTCAATTGTTAATATGAGCTGACTGGTTTGATTAACAAGCACTAAATCCGGTACGAATTCTTTAGAGAAAATTGGTACGGGACTCACGGTTAGAACGTCTGTGGCTGAGCCACTACTGCCTAGGTTTGAGGTCAAGTTTCCTGAAGTATTCGTCAGAACTCCTGAGGTGTTTGCAAGTACATCAACGGATATTGTGCAAGTTGAACCTAAAGAAACCGTTCCGCCGTTATATTGAATCACAGATGTTCCTGAAACAGCTGTCATTGTTCCGCCTGTACAAGAGTTCGTAATATTTGCAGGGTTCGCAACAATTATACCCGATGGGAGATTGTCCGTAAAATTTAAAGATGTTGCATCAACTGTTGAGGTGGAATTGTCAATGGTAAAACTTAATGTCGTGACATTGTTGATTATGATTGAATCCGGAGTAAAAGTTTTACTAAATGCCGGAGGGTTGTTAACAGTCAAGGCCGCATTTGCTGAACCACTATTTCCTGAACTTGATGTTAAGTCTCCGGTGATATTATTATGAATTCCTGAGGTTGTTCCTACAACACTAACCTGAATTGAGCATGATGCTCCGGCTGCAGCGCTTCCACCAGTAAGCGCAACAACACCCGCCCCACCAGTTGCGGTAACAATTCCTCCACAGGTATTGTTGACATTTGGATTGGCTGCAAGCACAACACCGGCTGGTAAGTTATCAGTAAAATCAATTTGATTGGAAGCAACAGCACTTGCGGAATTATCAATGACAAAAGTCAGAGTGCTTTGCTGGTTGGTTCCGATAGAAGCTGGTGAAAACATTTTAGTGAATATTGGTGGTGGCTCAATTACCAGCGTATCAACAGCAGGATTGGCAAAAGGAAGTCCGCTAACAAACAAATTACTACTTGTGCTTAAATAGGAGCCGGGCATTGAAGAGATAGGCACTTGGAGTTGCACATTAAAATTACAACTAGCTCCCGGAGCGAGGTTACCACCAGAAAATGTTAAAAATGATGTGCCAGAAACTTGTGAGCCAACCCCACAAATATCGTTTTGTGGAAGCCCTGTTGCAATCAAACCAGTTATCACTGCATCCATGTCATCGGTAAAACTTAAATTGGAAACAGACTGGCTTGGAGAGAGATTTGTGATTGTATAAGTCAGAACCGGCGTTCCTGTTGCTGTTGATGGCCCGTCAAATGATTTAGTAAACTCAATTCCTTGAATATACAAAGTATCACTTGCCGGCGAGCCGTTTACAGGCAGTCCATTGCTGAATCCTGAAACTGGACTGGTCGTATTTATAGCCTGAGATGCATTAGGTGATGCCGGCACTTGTAAGGTGATGTCAAAAAAGCAGCTGCCACCAGCTGTCAGGCTTGCTCCTGTCAGAGTTAATAATCCTGTACCGGAAACTTGTGAACCAGCTCCACAAATATCATTTTGCGGTAGCCCTACAGCTTGTAACCCTGACAGAGCCGCATTTAAATCATCAGTAAACGTAATACTGGTAATTGAATTTGTGTTATCCAGATTCTCTAGTGTAAATCTTAAGGTTGTCGTTCCTCCCGGGGCTACCGGATCATCAATGAATTCTTTATTTAACTGAATGAGATTAGAACTAACCACTAGTACATCTGTTGCAGGTGAAGTTGTGGCAATATCAGTGACCAGATTTGAAGATATATTCTGATAAGTTCCATCGGCTGCTGCTGCAGGAATTAACACCGGAATATCAATTACACACGATGAAGATGCCGGAACACTTCCTCCAGTGTATATCAAAAATGTTGTTCCTGATGCTGTCCCTCCACATGTGTCTGCTGTGGGAGGGCCTGCTACTTGGGTTCCTGCAAGCATGGTTGATAGCGAGTCTGTGAAAGAAGTTATATTTGCAACAACAGAGTTTTGGGTGTTATCTATGGTGAATCTTAGCGTCGTTGTTTGTCCTGGAATGACTGGGTTGGTTAAAAATTGTTTTGTAAAGCCTAAACCTGTTACTTGTAAAGAGTCTTGAGCCGTCTGACCTTGAGTATTGATCCCCAACACGTTTGCTGAAAAGTTATTCACCGTATTTGAATATAAACCTGATGAAGTTGCAGCCGGAATTTGTAAAGTTACAGGGAAAGTGCAGGTTTCTCCCGGGGATAATGTTCCTCCTGAGAATATTAAATTAGTTGTTCCTGAAATAGAAGAACCAATGCCACAGATGTCGTTTTGTGGCAATCCAACAGCTGTCAAACCCGAAATAACAGCATTCAAATCATCAGAAAAGGTAATGTTGGTCGCATTACCTTGAGCTTCGGCTGGATGAGAAATGGAAAATTCAAGAGTAACGGTCGCTCCAGCTTGAACCGGATCATCAGTAAACTCTTTTGAAAAGTAAGGAGCTGCAACAACTGTTAGTGTATCCGTTGCCGGTAATCCCTGATAGTCTTCACCGGCAACGGTTCCATATATTGGCTCAGTTGTGTTGGTAAATATTCCATTTGGCATATCCGAAGGAATGGTTAGGCTCACTTGAAATGAACAATTTCCTCCGGCTGGAAGGTTACCGTTAGTGAGATATAGTGCTTGTCTCCCAGTACCTAAGGAAATCAGAGACAAGTTAGAACCTGCTCCACAAACGCCGGATGTGGGTATTGATGGGGAGCTTATCACTACAGGAAAAGGCAAAAAGGTTGTCAATTCATCAATAAAGTTAACATTTGTTGCTGAATCAGTTGAGCTGCCATTTTCAATAGTGAAGCTTAGCGTCACATCGCCCCCTGAACCCACAGGGTCATCGGTGAATTCTTTAGTTAAAATTGGAGCCGGCTGGACAAAGAGTTTTGATACAGCAGGACTATATGAAAATGGAGTTGCGTTGACATCGCCAGTGATTAGGCTGGTAGTATTTAAATACTCACCATTCGTTGCTCCAGCGGGAACCTGTACATCAACATCAAAAGTGCAAATCCCTTCCGCAGGAAGGGTTCCTCCGGTTAAACTTATTAAACTTGAACCGGTGAGAGTTGACCCAAGTCCACAAACATCGTTTTGAGGAAGGTTGACGGCTGTCAGTCCTGATAATGTCGCATCCAAATCGTCAGTGAATGAAATGTTCTCAGCAGAGTCAAATCGATTGGCATTGGTGATACTAAACCTTAAGGTTGCAATTCCACCCGGAGGAGTTGGATCATCAATAAAATCCTTTCTAAAAACTACGGGGTCAGCAGTAGATGTTATTTTGGCGACAGCAAATCCGGAGTTGGATGGTCCGGAAGTTCCAAATGCAGTTAAAATTGTTGTTTCATTAATAAAAGTACCAATATTTTCAGGGACAACATCAACTGTTGCTGTACAGATTTCCCCCGCAAGTAAAAAACCACCAATAAACGAAATTGAATTTGTTCCACTATCGACTGTGTAATTTCCAGAGCAAGTTGAGTTTGAGTTTGCAGGTGATGCAATAATTAAACCCGCAGGTAAATTATCCGTAAATGAAACATTCGTTATTAAGTTAGTATTTGCAGAATTATCAATTGTAAATGTTAAAGTTACCGGTGTTCCAAGTGAAACTGCGGAGGATGAAAAGGAGTTTGAAAATCCGGGGCGACTAGCACTGACTGTTAAATCATCATTTGCGGGACCACTATTACCAGCACTAGAGGTTAAGTCACCGGTAACATTCATGTATGTTCCTGCAACATTTGATGCAACATTCACTTCAACTGTACACGATGATGACGCCGGTATTTGTGCATCAGTTAAAGTAATCGTGTCTCCGTTATCGTCGGCAACCAAGGTTCCTCCGTTACTCATGTCACAACTTGTGGTTGGATTTGCAGGGTCTGATAACGACATACCTGCAGGTAAAATATTTGTAAAGTTTAATCCTGTAACAGGAGAACCGGCACCGTTTGTGATGGTGTATTTCAACTTCGAGTTAGTTCCCGGACCTATGGTGTCAGGTACAAAGGAAGATGAGAAAGTGGGTTGAGATAAAACCCAAGTGCTAGATAACAAAGAAAAAACCAAGAGTGATTTTTTTGAATATTTTAAGATAAAATTAAGAAACATAGCCCCGCCGATTTTTGTTGTTATTGTAGATAATTTAATGATTTGTAAACAATTGTATATGATGCTGATGAAAAATGACAATATATATTTACTTATAGAAGGAAGTGCTTTCAAGTTGATTGAAGTTTTGCTAGCATAATACTAACAAACACTAAAAAGATGGCATAACCATTGACGAGGAGAACATGAAACAGAATAAAATCAAATACATCGCATCGGTCCTAACACTATTTACCATAAATTCAAACGCAATTGATATTAATCAACAGGGGGGAAGTATTGTTTTTGATGAAATTGGAGTTGGTAAACTCCAATTGAAAATCAAATCTCCTGATAATCAGGTAAAGAGTTTTGAGGTGAGCCAGAACTATTTTGAGCTTTCCCCTGAAACATTAGGGTATAAGTCATTGCTTAATGGTCAGTATAAATATGAGGTCGCATCAATAGTTGATGGAGGCGAAATTACTACGGGTCTCAGAGAATTAAATGATTCAGTGTTGACCAAAGAATATACAGATTCAGTTGATAAACAAAAAATTTATTACTCCGGAACTTTTACAATAGCCAACGATACACTTGTTTCTGACTTCCCAGAAAATAATGAAAAAGGTGTAGCAACTGATATTGACGGAGACTCAAGAGCACAAGTGATTGTAAATGACTTGGTTGTCCAAGGAAGTAATTGCGTGGGATTAGATTGTACAACTGGTGAATCTTTTGGTTCAGATACCATTCGTCTCAAAGAAAACAACTTAAGAATTCACTTTCAAGACACCAGTAACTCAGCTTCATTCCCAAGTAATGATTGGAGAATAGTCGCAAATGATTCGAATAATGGCGGATTAAACTATCTCGGAATCGAGGACTCTAATACTGGACGTATGCCATTTAGAGTTGAAGCCGGTGCAGATGCAAATAATTTGTATGTGGAGTCTGATGGAGATGTCGGTATAAAAACAGCTAATCCGGTCGTCGATCTTCATATTGTTGAAGGGAACACACCAACATTAAGGCTGGAGCAAGATGGTTCTGATGGTTTTACTCCGCAAACTTGGGATGTAGCTGGTAATGAAGCAAACTTTTTTGTACGCGATGTCACTAATGGTAGTAAACTATCTTTAAGGATAGAGCCGAATACCCCACAAGACACTCTTTATCTAGATAGCACAGGAAATGTTGGTATAGGAAAAAGCAACCCTGATGCCAAAGTTCATGTTTTAACAAATGATGATAGTGGTAAGCTCCTATTTGAAAATACCAATAGCACTCAAGCGGACAGGGTTGTTTTTCATTTAAAAAATAATGGAAAGCCCCAGTTTAAACTGGAGAATACCGGAAACTCTAAAAGTTGGGTAATTACAGCAGGAAATAAGTTGGTAATTGAGAAAACTGATGGAACCAGAGTTATGGATTTGGATGAAGATGGCAACTTAAGGATTTCTGGTACTATCACACCGAATGTAGTATTCTGATAATTTTTGAGTCATAAACAGCTAAACCCTCTCAAGTTAGAGAGGGTTTCTTGTTTATGGGGCTTTGATATTTATCTTCATAATAAAATCAAGTAAAATTCACGCAATTTAAATTAACAGAGTTTTATGGGAAGAGCATACCAAAACCGTAAAGTATCAATGGCTAAAACCTCGGACATGAATGCTAAGGTTTACAGCAAACACTCCAGAAGTATTTATGCTAGTGCTAAATCAGGGGGAACAGATCCCGAGGGAAATCTGGCACTGCGTAGTTTGATTGAAAGAGCAAAAAGAGACCAAGTTCCTGCTCATGTGATTGCCAAAGCACTTGAAAAAGCAAAAGGAGGTGCCGGTGAAGATTTTGCTGTCGCTCGCTACGAAGGCTATGGTCCGGGAAAAACCATGGTGATTGTCGATTGTTTGACTGATAACCCGAATAGAACATTTGGCGATGTTCGTTTGGCATTTACCAAAACAAATTGCAGTATTGGCACTCCGGGATGTGTTTCTCACATGTTTGATCATTGTGCTATCTTTGTTTTCTCTGGTGATGATGAAGACAAGATACTTGAAGTCCTTATGGAGGAAGATGTTGATGTCTCCGATGTCGAATGTGAAGATGGAAAAATCACCGTTTTTGCACCACATACCGAATATTTCAATACCAAAAACGCATTGACTAAAGGTTTGGGAGAAATCGAGTTTGAAGTTGATGAAATTCAGTTTGTACCTCAAACAACAACACAAATCACCGATGAAGAAGAAATAGCTCTATTTGAAAAATTTCACAATATGTTGGATGATTTGGAAGACGTACAAAATGTTTTCCATAACGCAGAGATAGCTCAATAGCTCAATTATTTCATCAAGAAACAACTCTTATAACCGGTGCCAGTTCCGGCATCGGTTATGCTTGTACACTTGAAGCGATTAAGACCGGCTTAAAAGTTGTTACAGTTTCACGAAACACAGAAAAACTAAAATCTCTGAATAACAAAAACCTCCAAATTATTAGTGCTGATATCTCTACTCAAGATGGCAGACAAAAGGTGGCAGAGAATCTTTCAGGAAATATAAACTATGTCATTCATAATGCGGCTTATCTTGAAACTCCAATCGCTTTTGAAAATATTCAATTAAAAGACTTTAGAAAAAGTATTGCCACAAATGCTGAGCCTATAATATTTTTAACACAAAAACTCCTTCCATTATTGGTTAATTCTGACAAACCATCCAGAATATTATGTATCTCATCAGGCGCCGCACAGAAAGCCATAGCCGGAATTGGTGGCTACTGTATTTCAAAAGCGGCCGGATTAATGGCTTCAGAATATTTAAAGCAAGAGCTAGCAGAGAAAAATATTTTGGTGAATTCCTATTTCCCCGGTGTTGTTGATACACAAATGCAGAAAACTTTAAGAAATTCAAAACCAGAGGTTTTCCCTTTTGCCGAAGAGTTTAAAAGACTAAAAAAACAAAACAGGCTAAGATCACCGAAAATAGTAGCG
>JAGRJO010000041.1 GCA_020442725.1 Lysobacterales bacterium | reverse complement strand
AGCATTCTGCTCAGTCCCGTGAAACACCGACGAAGTTCTATCGACAATGTCCACAATGCCAACAATTAATGAATCGCAGAAATTACGCTCAAGCCAGCGGTATTGTCGTTGATGTTTGCAGCAAACACGGAATCTGGTTTGATATTCATGAATTGGATGAAGTTCTTCAATATATTCGTTCCGGACAATTACTTCAACAACAGCAAAAAGCCGCACGCAAAGCGAAACAGGAAGTCACCAAAGCCAAAGCTAAAATTCAAGCCGAAAAGCAAACAGCGAAAATTACCAGAACCTATGATATCTCAAGTCGCTCCAGTATTTTAACAGATATTATTGAATGGCTGGTTGATAAGTAATATCCAAAACAATGAAGGGTGATAAAAGAACAAGTAGTTGTCATTCATTATTTTATGTAATGGTCCGATTTTGTCTTTGATAAGTTTATTACATGATTGGTTCGCTGTTAAAGCTTCATAAAAAATAGTAAATGATTATTTAAACGGTTATGCTAAAATTTTTCGTTCAGAACTAATAAATAGTGTGTTTGCTCTAGACATTTACGATTTAATGGGCAACATCAAAATCGAGGATAAATAAATGACAGTTAAAAAAACATTGAATAAAAAAGCTGCAGTTAAGAAAACTACAGCTAAAAAAACAACAACTAAAAAACCGAATTTAGCCGGAAATATCATGGAATCAGCCAATGAAATCTGGTTAGCAGGTTTGGGTGCGTTCGCCAAAGCTCAACAAGAAGGCGTAAAAATCTTTAATAAATTGGTTGATGAAGGTAAAGGGCTCGAGAAAGTCATCAAGAAAAGTTCCCAAAATGCGACTAAGGAAGTGAAATCCAAAGTCAATCAAGTGAAAGGAAAAGCGAGCCAAGGTTGGGATAAGTTGGAAAATATTTTTGAAAATCGTGTTGCAAAAACTTTGCAAAAATTAGATGTGCCAACCAGTGAAGAAATCACAGCACTTTTGAAAAAAATAGAATTGCTAGCGACTGAGGTTTCGAAATTAACCGGAAACTATGTTGCGGATGTTAAAGATGCAACAAAAAAAGCCGTTGCTGAAGCTAAGCCAGCGGTAAAAAAAGTTGCAAAGAAAACAACTAAAAAAGTAAGCACTAAGGTTACTAAAGAATCTTAAACTGCTCTCTTATTTGAACATCACTAACTCAGTCAGAGATGAAGTTGGTGATGTTCACATACTCTTCTATAGTAATTGATTCGGGACGTAGTTTTGGGTCGATTGCCAGTTTCTCGAAATCATCATCAGTCAAAATTCCTTTCAGATTATTTTTTATAGTTTTTCGGCGTTGCCCAAATGCTTGTTTAACCAAACTCTCCATTTTTTGTAAATCAACAATTGGAATTTCCTGCTTTTTGACTAAACGTACAATCTGAGAATCTACTTTTGGTTGCGGATGGAAGGACTCCGGTTTGACGATAAAAAGTTCTTCACAATCAAAAGCATATTGCAACATCACACTTAATCGCCCGTAGGCTTTTGTTCCAACTTCTGCACAGATTCTTTTTACCACTTCTTTTTGCAACATAAATAGCATATCGCTGATGTTTTCTGATTGATACAGAAAACAAATCAGTAAAGGTGTAGAAACATTATAAGGAAGATTACCGATGATTCGGCAATTGGGTTCGGTCAGCTCCAGTTCTAAAGCGTCTTGATGGAGTACGGTAACATTAGGCTTGGTTACAAATTGAGCTTTCAAAGCCGGAACTAAATCATCATCAATTTCGACGAGTTGAACATGGTTACAATACTCAACCAAATGATTGCTCAGAGCCGCTTGTCCCGGGCCGATTTCGTAAATAGTGTCATTTTCTTTTGGAACAAAAGCATTGATGATTCGCTCAATAACGCTATGGTCTTGGAGAAAGTTCTGCCCGAAACGCTTTTTGGCGGAGTATTTGTTAGACATGATTGACCAACTTTCTGGTGAGTTTGATGGATTCCAGCAAACTATCGGCGGAAGCAATATTTTTCCCGGCAATGTCGAGTGCTGTTCCATGATCAACGCTAGTGCGGATAAATGGTAAACCTAAAGTGATATTGACAGACTTACCAAATCCGGCGTATTTAAGCGGAGCTAATCCTTGGTCGTGATACATGGCCAAAACGGCATCATATTTTTTTAGTTTTTCAGGCGTAAACAAACTGTCAGCCGGAATGCTTCCATAAACATCATGTCCTTGTTGTTGAAATTCCTGTATGAGAGGGTTTATGATTTCAATTTCTTCCATTCCTAAATGTCCGTCCTCACCCGCATGAGGATTGAGTCCGCAAACAGCAATTTTAGGTTTTGAGATCTTAAATTTTTTCTGCATATCTTCAATGAGAATATTCAGTGTTTCGGTCAGAGAGTCACGATTTATATAATTTGCAACTTCTTTAAGTGGGAGATGAGTGGTTGCCAGAGCAACTTTCATGTGTTTGTTGAGTAACATCATCACTACCTTTTTAGTTCCACTCAATTCCGCCAAATATTCAGTATGTCCAGAGAATTTATATCCTGCTTGGTTGATGATTCCTTTATGAAGAGGACAAGTAATCATTGCCGAATACTCACCGTTCATGCATCCAAGTGCAGAATGGTTTAATATCTCAAGAACATATTTTGAGTTTTTATAATTTAGTTGTCCGAGAGTTACTTCTTCGCAAACAGGTATGTGGAAGCATTGAATGTTTTGAGTAGAACTTTCATGATTAGGACAATTGACCGTTAGATTTAAATCGTGCTTTGAAATATGGTTTCGTATCAGGTTTTCATCCCCGATGACAATGCAATCATTCAATTGCTTTTGCAAAGCTAACTTGGCGACCAGTTCAACTCCAATGCCTGCCGGTTCGCCAAGTGTAATCGCAATTTTTTGTGTCACTTATAATTAAATTCGGGTTTCGACGAATGCTTCGCCACGAATTTCTCTCAACCAACTCTCAATTTCTTCGTCCATCTTGCGTGCATGAATCGCGCGTCTGGCTTGTTCTCTTTTAAGTTCTTCAGAGATGTCAGTTTCTTTTTGTCCCAATTTTTGGACGATATGCCAACCTGCCTGAGTTTGAAATGGAGCTGACATTTCATTATCTTCCAGACTTTTTACCACATCTCCAAACCGTTGACCAAATTTGTTGATTTCAAACCAACCCAAATCTCCACCTAAAGGCGCTGAACTGACATCATCGGATTTTTCTTCTGCAATTTTAGAAAAATCACCACCATTTTGTAGTTGTTTGTAGAGGTCGTTAATCATTTCCATACCTTGAGAAGGAGTGACCAACTCAGAGTTTTCAATCAAAATGTGGCGTGCATTATATTGTGTGATCATTTGCGCGGCATCTTCGCGAGAGTCTTCCAGCTTGATAATGTGAAACCCGTTTGCACTTCTAACAGGATGAGTGTACTCACCCACTTTCATAACCTTCAATTGATCGGAAAACAGAGTGGGAAGTTCATTGGTTTTACGCCATCCTAAATCACCGCCTTCCAATGCTTTTTGCCCGTCTGATAACTCCGTAGCCAGTTTTGAAAAGTTTTCTCCTTGTTCCAAAGATGTATATATATTGTTGACTTTGTTTTTTGCTTCATCGACTTCTTGTTCAGAAGCATTGGCATCCAGTGCTATGAGTATGTGGCTCAGACGAACATCTTTTTGGGACAATTCGTTGTCAGCGAGGAACAAATCAATTTCATGTTCGCTGACTCTGACACTTTGATTGGCGAGCCCGTTACGAATTTTTTCAGTTTTGATTTCGCGACTCATTTCATTTCTGAATTCCGCAAAATTTAAACCGTCATTTTCAAGAGCCATTTGCATTTGTTCTAAAGTCAGATTATTTTGTCTGGCAACCTGAGATAAAGCCGCATCAATTTCGGACTCTGAAACTCTCACACCGGCAGCATCCGCCTTTTGGATTTGCAGTTCTTGTAATATTAATCTGTCAAGCACTTGCTCATCAAGAACAGACTTAGGTGGCAGCTGACCGCCTCTTGCATTTAATTGTTTAACTACGTTATTGACGGAACGATCCAACTCACTTCTGAGAATGATTCCATCTTCAACAACAGCGACAATTTCATCCAGAAGTTGTTCAGCAGTTGCAGTTGAGTTTAATTGTGTCGCTAGTAAACTCGAAATTAGTATCTTTTTTATCATGTTTTAAAATTCCTCTGAATATCCCATAATTGATTGTTTCAGCAAACGTCGTGGATTTCTACCCAAAGCACCCAAGCCATTTAATTGCAGCTCAAAATAAATTCCGTTATTCACATCACCTTGTTCATTATAAACATACCGTCTGGCAACTAATCGTGTTGCCCAACAACAGTTCTTATGTTCAATGCCGGCAATGGCTTCGATGGTTTGATTCGCATCTAATGAATAATTCCAACGAGCGATAAATCTGTTGTTTAATCCTATGGGTAGGACAACAGAACTGTCTAACTGTTCAATTTTACCTCGTCTGTATCTGTAGGCGAAGTTAAACACGGAATTATTTTTCGCTTTATGCTGGATTCTTACCAGTGCGCGCTCAGAATCATCAAGCTCAGTATCCCAGTTTAAACTCATGCTGAGTTTCCAATTGCGATAAAAATAATTGAACTCTGAAATGATTGGTGAAGAGTTCGATGTCTCAATTGTGTCATCCAAAGCTACTTTTCGGTCGGAAAAATAGCGGATTTGTCCAACTGTCAAATTCCATTTTTCATCGCCATTGGCGTCGAAATTTCTCTGTGTTAAACCAACAGAAAGTTGATTGGCATCTGTTTGTCTGTCAGCACCCGAAAACGAATTTTCCTGAAACAGAATGCTTCTGCCAAATGTCAGTTCATGGGTATCAAACAATGGTATATCTGATTGATCTTCATACGGAACTCTTAAGTAGTACAAACGAGGTTCTAAACTGCTAAACCCACCATCATCATTTTGTTTTTCAAAATAAATGGAGTAATCCAGCGAAGCAATTGGAAGTGCACGGTTTTCCTTAAGGAACTCAGTGTCTGAGAATTCTAAATCAGAATAACTCCAATTTGTATAGCGATATGCCAGTCTTGGGGTCAGTTTTGAATAATTGTTCTGAAATGTTTTTTGCAAATAGGGGATTGCATCCAAGCGATTTGCAGTAATGGAATCATCTCGATAAAAGCCGGACCATTGGACATCAACTCCATAATTTAAAGTGCTTGTAAGAGAGTTGTTAAACCAAGAATAACTAATCTCAGGTAAAGTTTGATACGGTTGTCTGTGAAGCGGAATGGATTCACTAATAATTTGATAGTCATCAAACGAAGCTGCAAATTTCCATTGTTCACCAAACCCTTTGAAGTTCAGAAAAGAATATAAATAGGATTGTGAGGTTGCGTAAATATTATTACCAAAGTCTTCAAAAAACTGATTATCGCTCACATTCGCCAGCTTGGTGTTGAAAGCCCAATTTTTACCTAATCTTTGCGAGTGGCTGAACTCCAAATAGCCTCTGTTATCATCAAATTCCTTATCATTAGGAATATAACTGCCACTCAACTCTCCTGCATAATCCTGACCTAAATATCTGTATTCAGCGCTGAGCATAGCTCCACGATCCGTCATATATCTCGGTGTAATCGTCGCATCCATGTTTTCAGCGATGTTAATATAATAGGGAAGAGCCAAGTCAAAACCACTGCGTGATGAATTGCGAACTTCGGGAATTAAAAAACCGGTCATTCTTTGATTCGCAAGCGGTAGTTTGGCATAAGGTAAATGTAAGATAGGTACATCTTTGAAGTAAAGAGTTGTTTTACGAAACTTGCCAGTTTGGGTTTCGGAGTCCAATTCAGCCGATTTGGCTTTAATATACCATTGTTTATCATTGGCTGGGCATGTGGTATAAGTCATGGATTCTAAATGACTTAGGTTTTTATTTGTATTGACAGTATCGGCTTCCCCGTTGGCTTTGGTATCATGAACAAAGTATGAAATTTGTGACAACTCTGTTTTTTCATTATTGGTATCCATAACCGCGCCGGCAGCATTGATAGTTTGTTTTTTATCTTGATAAATCAGAGGAGTTTGAATATCAATGATACCATTTTTATCATCATAATTTATTTTTTCAGTTTTAACCTTTTGATCTTGCATGGAAATACAAATATCGCCATCAAGTTGATAAGTGTTGTCTTCCAATGGTGTAATATGAAAGGCTTCAATGACCGTATCATTTGAAACCTCTGTTTCAGGACAAATTCGCTCTTGCTGAACATCTTCTTCCAGATAGCATTCAGCGTAAACATTTGTTATTAAGAGAAAATAAATAAATCCGGATAGAATGAATTTGTACATATAAACTTTTGTTAAATATTCGAGTTTCTATTTTACAACAGATGCGACATAATTTAATATGTGAATGATAGAATGTCTGTTGATATTCATGTTTTTCCACGAAAATCACAGCGGATTTCGTGATTATTTTTTTATTTTATCAAGGGGTAATAGTTATGGCTGGTAAATTTGTAATTTCAAAAGGTAAAGACGATAAAGATTATTTTGTATTAAAAGCTGGTAATGGTGAAGTGATTCTTCAGTCTCAAGGCTACAAGTCAGCATCAGGTTGTGAAAATGGAATTGAGTCTGTCAGAGAGAACTCTCAGGATGAGTCAAAATTTGAGTGTAGAGAAGCCAAAGACGGACGCACATATTTTGTATTGAAAGCAAGTAATGGTCAGGAAATCGGCCGTAGCCAAATGTACAAAACTAAAAGTGGTTGCGATAATGGTATGGCATCGGTTGCTAAAAATGCTGCAGATGCAACTGTGGTTGATGAAAGATAATTATTTAAGTAAATCAATGGATTAAGAGCTCATTTTTTGAGCTCTTTTTGTTTGAGGAAGAGAAATGAATTGGTATAACGATGAAGAGCTGTGGCAAGTTTTCTATGATTGCATGTTTGATGAAGAAAGTTTTAAACTCGCCGAACAGCAAATTTCACAAGTCTTGGCATTGGTTGAACATAAAGTAGACACGGTTCTTGATTTAGCCTGTGGCCCGGGCAGACATTGTCTGTCATTTGCCAAAATGGGCATGAAAGTGATTGGTGTAGATAGCAGTGAATTTTTGTTAAGCAAGGCAAAAGAAAAATCAGATCAACAAAATCTGAGCGTGAAATTCGTGCATAAAAATATGCTGGATTACGTTTCTGAAAGAAAAGTTGACCTGATTGTAAATATGTTTAATTCTTTTGGGTATTTTGATACACAGGAAGAGAATCAAAAACTCATCAATAATGTTTTTGCAAACCTTTCGGAAACCGGAACTTTAATCATCGATACCGTTGGAAAAGAAACGCTTGCCAGAACTATTGAACCAGTTCATTTGACAGAGTATGAAAACGGTGACTTGCGAATTGAGAGACCTTTGTTGATTGATGATATGCAGGTTTTTTCGAATGAATGGATTTATATTAGTGGAGAGAAAGTATATCGGAAAAACTATCAGCATTTTGTTTATACACCTATGGAGCTGAAAACCATGTGTTTTCAAGCAGGTTTTAACGAGGTGGATGTATATGGTTCATTAGATGCAGAACCTTATGATTTGGAATCTGAAAGATTAGTCATAGTCGCAAAAAAATATTAACTATTTGATTGCAGCAATTGATTGGATTAACTCCATATCCAAAACTTCATTGGCATCATCTTTTTTAATTTTTTGGCTGGTTCTTTTATCTTTTTTGCCAGATTCGATTCGTTGTAGGTAATAACTAACTTGATCCGAGTTAAATCCATGTTTTTCCACGATTGTTTTTGCCCAATCATCGGCTTCTAATTCGACCTTTTCGCGTAATTTTTTATATTTTTTCTTTGGGAAGAAAAAGTCGGGGTTTTGGATTTTATCGGCTAATTGTTGATAATGCTTCAGCTCTAAATGAGCATTTTCATGAGCTAATATAACTGCCCATTGATGTTTATTGTGAATCAATTTCATCATTGAAAGAGTGAAATAGACGTCACCATTGGCTAAAACATAGGCATTGCTATATTTTGATTTTATCAATTTACAATTTTTCAATTGTTCTAAATGTAAGTCTTCAATGAGTTGGTGACATTGATTGGAGAACCAATCTGATTTAATTTCTTCATATTTAGCCATACTTGAGTTTTTAGATAAATCATCAAATGAGCTGGATAACCCTAAATTTGGGAAAAGCAAAAAACAAAAAATACAAAGAAATACTTTCACGGTACTAAAAACTAATTAAATCAGTGAGTTGAGGTTGCCAAACCAGTAAACATAGTACAAGTATTTGGATAATAATAAACGGGATAACGCCTTTATATAGTTTGGCAGAATCAATTTCAACGGCTCCTTTAATGTAAAAAAGTGCAAAGCCAAATGGTGGCGTCAGGAATGAAGTTTGTAAATTAATTGCAAATAAAACTCCTAACCAAACGGGATCAAAACCTTGTGCCAGTAAAATTGGGCCGATGATTGGAATCACGATAAAAGTAATTTCGATAAAGTCCAGAATAAAACCTAACAGAAATATCACAACCATGACAACAAATAATGCGGTGTATTTCCCTCCGGGCAAATCAACTAATAAGTCACGGACGATTTCATCACCTGAAAAGCCTTTAAATACCAACGAAAACAATGCGGCTCCAATTAAAATCATAAATACCATTGCAGTGACTTTAACCGTTTCTCTACCCACTTCCATTAACACGGATAATGATAACTGTTTTTTTGCGATTGCCAGCAACATAGCGCCAACAGCACCCACCGAAGCAGATTCCGTCGGAGATGCAAAGCCACTAAGAATTGACCCTAGAACAGCGATAATAAGCAGCAATGGCGGAAGTAATGAGCCAAGAATTTCCAGTATGTTTTTTTTGTTTTCAAACTCAATCGCCGGTGCTTTTTGAGGAGATTTGAAAACAATAATCAACCAATACAAAGCATAAAACAACACAAGCAACAGCCCGGGAATTATAGCTCCGGCGAATAAATCACCTACGGAAACCGTTTTCGGAGAAAAAATTCCCATGTCAATCTGAGCCTGCTGGTAAGCATTGGACAGAACATCGCCCAATAAAACCAATACAATAGATGGAGGAATAATTTGTCCAAGAGTGCCGGTTGCACAAACTGTTCCGACACTTAAAGATTCATCATAACCATTTTTTTTCATCACCGGTAATGCCAACAAACCTAAAGTCACAACCGTTGCACCAACAATTCCGGTACTGGCAGCCAGCAGCATTCCCACAAACAGCAAAGCAAATCCTAATCCTCCACGTACTCTGCCGAATAAAGCAGCCATGTTTTCGAGTAAAGACTCAGCGAGTTTTGCCTTTTCAAGTATCAGTCCCATAAAAACAAAAACAGGAACGGCCATGAGCGTGACATTGGTCATAATTCCATAAACACGATTTGGCATTGCCATCAGGAAAGAGGTATCAAACCATCCTGCAAACCATCCTGCTAATGCAAACCAGAGTGAAACACCACCGAGTGTGATTGCTACCGGGTAACCAATAAGTAATGCTAAAGCGATCGCAACAAATAAACCCAACGCCCAGATTATTTCCATTTAATCACGTCTCCAAAGTTTTGAAAGTGATGTGAGAATCATCAAGACTGGCATAATTATTAACAACGTTTTTAATGCATAGACAAAAGGTAATCCTCCGGCATCGGGTGAGGATTCGAGTTTTGATATGGATGACCAAACGTAATCGTACGACACAAATAACATGAATGCGAAGAATGGGATTAGCAGAAATATGACGCCAAAACGGTCGATTTTTCGTTGTTTTTCTTTATTGAAATTTTGATAGAAAATATCAATTCGGACATGACTATTTCTGGCATAGGCATAAACGATTCCAATCATGAAAATGATGGCATGCAAATAAACTACTATCTCTTGAAATTTAACCGGTACGATGTTGAACAGGTATCTGATAGAAACCAGAACAAAACTGCTCATTACCATTACAATAACAAGAAAGGACAGCACATTCCCCAATTTTTTCATTATTAATTATTGTTATGTATATTATTGTTAATGATAGCAGAGTGAGAACATAGAATCTGTAAAAATCAAAACTTTACGTCTTAAAACAATTTGCTGGAAGGATTGATAGAGTGTTCATTGATTTAATGGTGGGCCCGCCCCGACTTGAACGGGGGACCTGCCGATTATGAGTCGGACGCTCTAACCAACTGAGCTACGGGCCCTTTGTTCGGGAGTTTTATATAAACTCGCAGAATAAATAAGGATGCGTAGTATAACGGTTTGTTATTAAAAATGCATATTTTTTTCGGCTGTGATAGAATATTTTATCAATAGCTTATAAATTTTCCAATCAGTTAATCCTCAAAGTCAATTCTCCTGTCAAATCCATTTTTAAAAATCTCATCAGGAAGAATCACAGTTTCCGGTATAAGGATATTTGCTGTAACTGAGCTATTACCCGGAATTGCTGGAGTATGTGCCGCACCAATCGTAATTTGACCGGGTACGGGAGCAGCGTTCGTTGTGAATGAAAAACTGAATAACATTCCCCAATCTTGTTCATTATTGGAAGCTCCTGTGATATTCAACATGTTTCCACTTTGTCCGAATTGCCAATCATTGGCAATATCATGATCGGGGTCAGCAAACACCGGATTTATAAGTGGCGCTGTTGTCGAAAGAGGAACATGATAAGAGATAAAACGGGGATCAAATTCGTAGTTCTCTATTGCATAATTATATCGGTATGAACCACCTCCCAAATCAATCACCTTGACAGCAACCGTAAACTGACCTTCACCTGTTTCTACAGTAGATGAAGCTTGCATGGCTCCACTCGTGTTGGGCGGGACATAATTATCCAGTGCAGCACCTTGTGAAAAAGTTGGGCCAGCATTCATACTCCAGCTGTTTCCATTGTCAACAGGAGAAATAGTGCGATAGCCCATTGTGTTAAAAATATTGACATCATCACGAATCAAATACCATGCTTGAATAAACATTTGGGAGTTATTCACATCTGTTAAATCATCGTTGTAAACGACCAATCGGTTTTCATCGGTTGCATTGGATCCGGTTGTCTGGCTTCCTATACAACCCGGATCAAAGAATGAACATGTGCTCTCCCAATAGCCGGTATCCGCTTCAATTTCAGCTCGAGGACCTAATGCACCTGAGGAGTCGTTATTGCCGGTACCATAGACATCTTCGCAACCGAGCCATAAAATATGATTATTTCCGCAATTGATTGTACAGTTGCTGTTAATTGTCCAGAAGGCGTGTTTAACACCCGAATAACCTAGTTGTTCAAATCGTCCGTCAATTTCTCGGTAGATAGCCCAGTTTAGAAAAGGGTGTTGGTCATTATTATATGGAGCGAAGGTGCCTGAAAATTTTGAATACCATGGAACATCCGCCGTGCCGTCATTTTTTAATCGGGCTGAAGGAGCAACAACAATTTTATCGGTTCCGATATCTCTCATCCATTGAACTGAACCGATATCAATTAAAGTGACGTCTACTTGCCCTTGAGGTGGCCATACAGGATGATCGACACATGAGCCGAGTAATTCTTTCTCAGCATTCTCAGGGACTTGTAACTGGTTATAGGTATGTATTTGCCCAACAACTTGTCCTGAGAGTTCTGGATAATTAAGAAGTTTTGCTAATTCAGGAGTCGCGAATAAATCCATATTAGACATTAGGAGCAATTCCTTTTCACGGTCATATTCGATGTGAACACTATCGATTGTGAACAAATGGTTGTTATTTTGATCAATAAACTTAAAAGTCACAATATCACTTTGATTGAGCGGATTTTCTGTAGGAATTAACTTAAAAGAATTCACTTTGATTGTTGTTTTACCATGAGTGAGTGAGAAGTCAGAGTCGACATTGAGCAAACCGGAGGTTACTTTCTCAATATTTCCATAAGGCATTTGCAATTCCAATTGAGAACTCTTACTGATTGGATAAACAATATGGTTAAAGTCCCAATGCTTGTTCGGAAACTGTGGTTCTGGAGAAACTGAGATTTTCATATCACTCAGTTTTTTATACATGAACTTCAAATCCACTTCACCACCATAGGCTTTCCAGCGAAGTTGCATTTGTTCTTGTTTTTCGGGAGAGTTCAAATTTTTCAGCCAGGGGCTGGTTGAATTAGCGATATTGTGCGTCAGTAAAATTGCAATGCTAATCAATATGTATTGAAAAATTTTCATAGACACCTCATGGTCTGTGTTTTGATATTAAAAAACTTTAATCCTGTCTGGGGTCAA
>JAGRJO010000413.1 GCA_020442725.1 Lysobacterales bacterium | reverse complement strand
AGCTGTAACAGCCCGTCGTTCTGGTGTGGTTGTTCAGGTGGATGCAAACCGTATCGTTATCCGCGCAACAGAAGAGCTTGATGCCTCTGAAGCGGTTGTTGATATCTATAAGATGCGTAAGTTTGAGCGTTCAAACCAATCAACATGTATCTTGCAAAAACCACTTGTGAAGGTCGGTGATGAAATTAAAGCTGGTGATATTATTGCTGATGGTCCATCAACAGACTTTGGTGAATTGGGGCTGGGTCGTAACGTCCTTGTGGCCTTCATGCCATGGAATGGTTACAACTTTGAGGACTCCATCCTGTTGTCTGAGCGTATCGTGAAAGATGATGTCTACACCTCTATTCACATTGAAGAATATGAAGTGATGGCGCGTGATACAAAGCTTGGTACAGAAGAAATTACCCGCGATATTCCAAACGTTGGGGAAGAAGCGCTGAAGCACCTTGATGAATCAGGTATTGTTCATATTGGTGCAGAAGTTGGCCCTGGTGACA
>JAGRJO010000412.1 GCA_020442725.1 Lysobacterales bacterium | reverse complement strand
TCTTCTCTTGATGCAGCTACTTCTTGAGTTAAATCTTTAATTTGTTTGATGATTGACTGGGGTGAGATACCGTGTTCTTGATTGTATTTCTCTTGCTTTGCTCGCCGCCGATTGGTCTCATCGATAGCAAATTTCATAGAGTCCGTCATTTTATCGGCGTACATAATAACTTGACCATTAAGGTGACGAGCGGCCCGTCCAATTGTCTGGATCAAAGCCGAGGCTGAGCGCAGAAAACCTTCCTTGTCCGCATCTAAAATAGCAACCAGCGAAACTTCAGGTAAATCAAGGCCTTCGCGTAGCAAGTTAATGCCCACAACAACATCATACACACCCAACCGCAGATCACGCAAGATTTCTACACGTTCCAACGTCTGAATATCACTATGAAGATAGTGTACCCTTATCCCCAACTCCATCATATAATCTGCCAGGTCTTCCGCCATACGCTTCGTAAGGGTAGTCACCAGAGCACGTTCGCCTCGCTGAATTCGTTGATTTACTTCG
>JAGRJO010000411.1 GCA_020442725.1 Lysobacterales bacterium | reverse complement strand
CGGAGTTAAGTTGGAGTTGGCGACAAGAAAGTCTGATATTGAAAAAATAAAACTGCTCATTCCGGTTGTTGATGAGTTTGCAGAAAAAATAAAAACCACTCAACCAATTATCCAAACACAAATGCTCTTCAAATTGATTGATTCAACTTTGTTGACAGATGATAAGGAATTAACAGATCGCTATTTTTCTGAATTAAAAACCATTTCTGAGGAACAGACAAATTGGTTAGAAGAAATTCAATATTTACAAGCTTTAATTTCTTTGGAAAGAGGAAACATCGAAGAAGTCCAAAATCTTCTGCAAACACTATTAAGTGATAGCTTACAAAAGAAACATCATCTAAACGCTCTTAAATATTCAAAAAAAATTTTAGAGCTGGCAGTTAAAAATAGTGATTTCGCTGAGGTCGAAAAAAACCTGAATCAGATTTCTCCCATCAAACCAACGAACTATCCGTTTGCAAGATACAAAGCCCAACTTGCAGCTCACAATAATGATTATTTCCAAGC
>JAGRJO010000410.1 GCA_020442725.1 Lysobacterales bacterium | reverse complement strand
ATGTGTAGTTTTGAGTTAATCATAAACTCAAACTAAAACAATGCTATTCCACTCTACAAAAAGACTCTGCTTTTTCTTACTTTTTACAATAACTTTATATTCTAACGCTCAAAACAGCACTTTCATTACCCACTTTGAAAAATCAAAGGGTATAGAAACTGCTACTTATGATGAAACAATTCAATTCTATACTAACCTATCCAAAGTCTATGAGCAAATTTCAATTCTGCCTATCGGAGAAACGGATTCCGGCAAACCATTACATATTGTTACCCTAAATCCTGATAAAGAATTTGATTTTGAAAAGATTAGAAAGAATAAACGTATTTTACTCATAAATAACGGTATACACCCGGGAGAAAGTGACGGTATCGACGCTACTATGATGCTTTTTAGAGACATCGTTCAAGGAAAGGTCAATATGCCCAAACGCACTGTTTTAGTAACCATTCCTGTTTATAATATTGGTGGGGCTTTGAATAGAAACAGCACTACACGTACCAATCAAAATGG